>JAKITY010000100.1 GCA_021647835.1 Flavobacteriaceae bacterium
AGTTTTGCTATCGAATTAACCGCTCTCAAAACAAAGACACAATATTCAATAACTTAATCAAGAGAATGGTAAAAACAGACAATATTTATCACAAAGAAATAATATGCGTCTAAATGCTTACCTCAATCAATGTAATTACATCAAATTTTTTATTTTCGATATTAAGGCTTGACAATTGCCCTACCTCATATTTTATAATTGCATCTTCTAGTTGTATCTTCAATCCTTACCAACTCCGTGGTTTTAAATTTTGCTTCTTTACTTATATCAAATGCAAACAACATCAAATCCTCTTTTTTTTAGCAGCATAAATAGCATTTCTACCTTCTCCTTCAACTGGTAATAGCATTTTACCTTTAAATATTTAAGTGATTAATTCTTTCATATCGCTTTTTAATTAAAGGCTTTCCAAAAGTTTAGGTAGCCTTATTTTTCATTAAAACTCTAAATCTACTACTAAATCAAACTCATCATAAATTACCTTATCCTTTAAATTCTCAAAGAAGCTAGCAGAACTATAACGAACTCCGAATTCAGTTCTATCAATTTTTAAAGTTGCCATTGCCTTATTACCATAAACGGAAATGCTTACATCAACTTTCTTCGTTATTCCCTTAATTGTCAAGTCTGCTTTTACCTTGTATGAATTTTTACCAATCCTTTTTACTTTGATAAATTCTAAAATTGCTGTTGGATGTTTTTCTACACCAAAAAAGTCATCCGATTTTAAATGATCATCTAATTTTCCTTTATATTCACCTTGCAAATCAGTTGTATTGATAGAGACCATATCTATTACAAAATCTCCATTAGTTAATTTGTCATCTTTAAAAGTTAACGATCCTGATTTGATAGCAATAGTTCCATTATGGGAACCTGTTACTTTATAACCCTTCCATTCAACATTGCTTTTTTCTATATTGATTTGCTTCTCTTGTGCATCTGCAGACAAAGAAATGGTCAATATTGCGATTAATACAATTACTGTGCTTTTAATTGTTTTCATGTTTTCTAATAATTTACTCATCATTTTATTATTTAAATATTATGATGCAAATATCAGATACTTTGACAGCAATAAAAATAAGGTAGATTATTAAATGATATTAATATAGATTAACTTCAAGCATATTGGTTTAAAAACGAAACTACTGTTCTAAAATGAGTTGACTTTTAATTTTACTTAAAAACTCTTTGGTAACACCAATATATGATGCAATTGCGTATTGCGGAACTCGCTGTTCAATTTGAGGGTATCGCTTCTTAAAATATAGATACCTATCTTTAGCAGTCATACTTAAATTTCTAACCAAACGCTTTTCAAAAGCAACAATAGAATTTTGAAAGAGAATTCTAAAGAAGCGTTCTAATTTTGGTATGTTTATATAAAGTTCTTCTATCTCTTCAAAACCAATCTGTATTACTTCTGTATTCTCCAAACATAAAACATTATAATCAGCAGGAGTTTGCGTAAAAAAACTACTCAAGTCAGCAGACCACCAGTTTTCTACAGAAAACATGATTACATGTTCATCACCTTCATTATCTACAAAAAAAGTCTTGAGACAACCACTAACCACGAAGTTTTCATATCTACAGACATCTCCTTGCTGAACTACATATTGGCCTTTTTGATATTTCCTAAAATTCAGTTTGGTCAACAAAAAGGTTTTTTCATCTTCTGACAAAGTAATATGTTCATCTATATAATTTAAAAAGGATTCTGTATTCATTTGCATCTCTGAAATATTAAATTTTAAATCAATCGTTCAATTATCACTGATTTATCAATCAATACCAAACTAAAAACCCCTAAAATTATTATCATTTTTAAAAGATTGTGAAGTAGTAAATATTGTTTCTGTGTTTTGCTTATCCAAAGGTAAAAAAGAAGGAAAATCAATAAAAAAACAACGGCAATAAAATAGTATTTCATCATTCCAATCTCTGGAGTTCCAAAAATTCCCGAAATTACCATATAGGTTAGTATTGTTATAATTGTTGCTAATACTTTTGTTACTTTTTCACCATATTTTACAGTAATGGTTTGGTTGTTTTGCGCAATATTTCCTTTTACTTTTTCTAAATCTTTAACCAACTCTCGCAGTAATAATAAAAAGAAAACAAAAACTGAATGAACCAATATAATATTAGCATAATTTTTATAATAAATAAAAATTGCAAAAAATGGTGAAATGGTTAAAACTGTAACTAAAAGCCAACCTATAATTGGATATTTTTGGAGTTTATGAGAATAAAACCAAATCCAAAAAATATAAACCGCAAAAAACAATGCTGCTCGCCAAGAAACCAAAAAAGCAATTAAAACGCCTATAGTATTGAGTGTGAAATATAAATTTAATCTTGTTTTTTGGCTTATATAATTGTTAATCTTCGTTTTTACAGGTTCATTGATTAAATCTTTCTCCAAATCATAAAAATTATTGATAATATATCCTGCTGCAACCACACAAACAGATGCTAACACCAAAAAGAATAAATTTTTATCGAGCAGTACATATCTCAAAGATTTTTGAGGAGAAAAAACAAAAATTGCTGCTAAATACTGTGCAATAACCAACATCAAAACATTATAACCTCTCACAACCGAAAAAAGACTAAGTATTTTAAATAAAAAACGTTTGTTATTTGGGTTTATTTCTGTCATGAATATGAGTAAAATAATTAAATCCCTGCCTTTGCAGGAATGACAGATTTGTCATAATTAAAATCGGTAAACCAATTCTAATTTATACTTATTAAGCATCTCTTTAGCCTTCTCATAATCTTCAGTAAAGCCAAGAATATAGCCTCCGCCTCCTGAACCGCAAAGCTTTAAGTAGTATGCGTTTGTATCAATTCCTTGTTGCCAAAGTATATGAAATGCCTTTGGAATCATTGGTTTAAAATTCGTCAAAACTACTTTTGAAAGTTGTTTTACATTGCCGAAAAGTGAACGCACATTTCCGTGTAAAAAATCATGAATACAAGCATCTGTATGTTTTGCAAAATCTTCGTTTAACATCTTGCGGAAACCTTCATTTTTCATCTTATTCATGAAAATATTGACCATTGGAGCGGTTTCCCCAACAATTTCAGAATCTAATAAGAAAACGGCTCCTTTTCCTCCTTTTTGTGATGGAATTCCAGTTGGCTCAACACTGTCTTTAGAATTGATTAAAATTGGCAAACTCAGATATGAATTTAATGGGTCTAATCCTGAACTACTTCCGTGAAAAAATGACTCCATCAAAGAGAATATTTGTTTTAATTTCAGTAACTTATCTCTAGTTAAATTCTCTAAAACGGTGATTTTATCATCAGCATATTTATCGTAAATAGATGCAACCAATGCACCTGAACTACCGACTCCATATCCTTGTGGAATACTTGAATCAAAATACATTCCTCTTTCAATATCTTGCTTAAATTCATTTAATCTAAAATGAACTAAATCAGTCTTTAAATTAGATAAATACTTATAAAATTTGGATAAATTTTGGTTTGATTTTTCTGCTTCTTCCGAAGGACATTCAGCAACTTTTAATGCGCCTTGATAAAAATTATATGGTATTGCCAAACCTTTAGAATCTTTAATGATTCCATACTCACCGAAGAGTAAAATTTTAGCATAAAAAAGCGGTCCTTTCATAATTTTTATATTGAGGTTTGAGTTGCACCTTTCCCAACTCTATCGCAAATATAATGATTATTTTGACAATATTGTATTAATTGTTTGACTACAAAATCATTAACCTGTTCTTTCTCATTCTCAGGGTACAACAAATGTACATTTGCACCTGCATCTAACGTAAAACACAAATTCAAATTCGTTTTTTGCCTGAATTGCCATATTTTATTGATAATTTTCAATGTATTTGGCTTCATCAAAATAAAATAAGAGGTTGAAGTCATCATCATAGAATGCAGTGTCAAAGCTTCGCTTTCTACTAAATTGGCAAAAGCTTTTAAATCTCCATTTTTTAGAATTTCTTTTATCTTACTGATATTTTCTTCGGCTTGCTTAAAGCGTTCTTGAGCAAATGGATGCTTATACATCAATTTATGTCCAACTGTACTACTTACTTGTTTTTCTCCTTCATCTACCAATAAAATAGTATCGTGATAATTCTTAAAATTTGGATGAATTTCGTCAGAAAATTCTACTCCGTATAAATTTGAACTTCCTTTTATTTCTTCGTGATTTCCCCAAACAACAATACTTCCTTTGATACTTCTACAGGCACTTCCTGAACCTAAACGTGCTAAAAAAGAGGCTTTTTTATAGAAATAATTGTCATTTATCTCAGTGGTCAGCGACCGTTCAAGACTCATCACACACAATGCTATTGCACTCATACCACTTGCTGATGATGCAATTCCACTACTGTGCGGAAAAGAATTTCGAGATGTTATTATAAAATCATAATCAGATAAATATGGACAATACTGCTCAATTCTCTCAAAAAATGTTGCGATTTTCGGCTTAAAATCATCTTTCTTTTTCCCTTCAAAAAAAACTTCGAAATTTGCCTTTTCACTTTTCTTTTTCTCAAACTCAAGAGTTGTCAAAGTAAAACAAGCATCCAACGTAAAACTTATAGAGGTGTTTTCAGGAATTTGATTGTCTTTTTTTCCCCAATATTTTACCAATGCAATATTACTTGGTGTTTTCCAAGTATATTTTCCTTCTTGAAGAGTTGAAGTGTTTAAACTAGTTGGAATGAAATCTTTTTCGGTCAAAGCGTAAATTATTTTTGCAAAGATAGTATTACTTTTGTCAACATAAAAATTGCGGTTTGAGTAGAAAAATTAAATTAATTTTGGGATTTTAAAGGCAGTGTTTCTTTACAAACTGCCAAACACTACTGTATTCATCTAAAAGAATATGCCGTTCTTGAGAGAATACATTTCTACGAAATTAATCACCTTAAATTATCAGAAATGCACAGTACAACATTTATAACTGTTGATGAAATTGATATGAAAACGGTTCGTGATGCGTTAAAACCTCATCGCGGAGAATTGGGTTAATCTTCTCCCATCGCATTTCCTGCAATAAAACCTCCTGTCCAAGCATTTTGAAAATTAAAACCTCCTGTAACAGCATCTATATTTAAAATTTCACCAACAAAAAATAGGTTTTTATGAAGCTTACTTTCAAATCTTTTGAAGTCAATTCCCTTCAGGTGAACGCCGCCAGCGGTAACAAATTCATCTTTAAAAGTACTTTTTCCATTGGCATTAAAAACTCCTTTTGTCAATTGATTTGCCAATTCTTGCAATTGCTTATTACTCAAGTCTGCCCAACGAGCAGTAGCGCTAATATTACTTACCAATACCAAACGCTCCCACAATCTTTTAGGAATATCAGCAAATAAAGATTTTAAGGCAACTTGTTTTTTATTTAAGGTAGTTTTTCCCAATTTTAAGATTTCAAGAACTTTCTCTGTCGATTTTGACAACCAATTTACCTCAACATTATATTGGTAATCTTTCTCAGCAAGAATCCTTGCTCCAAAAGCAGATAGTTTCAAAATTGCTGGACCACTCATTCCCCAATGCGTGATTAATAAAGGTCCTGAAGATTCTAATTTTGTTTTCGATATTTTTATAGTTGCGTATGGAACCGAAATTCCGAGTAAATCTTTTAACCTTTTATCATTAATGTTAAATGTGAATAATGATGGAACTGGCTCAACTATTGTATGTCCTAAAGTTTCTGCCAACGCCCACATTTTAGGATTTGATCCTGCAGCAATCAGTAATTTATCAGCAGTAAAAACATCTGAAGAAGTTTTTATTTCAAATATATCTTTCGTCTTAGAAACTGTCTGGACATTCTGATTGAACAGAACTTTTACACCTGCTTTTTCAGCGCTTTCTACTAAACAATCAATAATACTTTGTGACGAATTTGACTCTGGAAAAACGCGATTATCATCTTCAATTTTTAAAGGAACACCTCTATTTTCAAACCATTCCATCGTATCACCTGTCATAAACTGATGAAAAGGGCCTAACAGTTCTTTTTTTCCTCTTGGATAAAACTCAACAAGTTCACTTGGCACAAAACAAGCGTGCGTAACGTTGCATCTTCCACCTCCAGAAATTTTGACTTTTTGCAAACCATTTTTTCCTTTTTCAAGGATGATTACTTCTACTTTAGGATTATTTTCTGCGGCTGTTATTGCTGCGAAATATCCTGCTGCTCCTGCTCCAATAATTACTATTTTACTCATTTATTTTTCTTATCTTAGACCTCACAGGTTTTTAAAACCTGTGAGGTCTATTTTATAAAACCATATTGTTATACGGAATCACCGTTTCAAATCCTTTTTCTTTGAAATATTTTGGTGTATCCTCATTTCCTGTTGCTAAAATAAAATCTCCGCCCCAAGCACCCAAGCTTTTTGTTTGTCCGAAGTAATCAGAAAACACTAGTTTTTGAATTGGTTTGTTATTAATTATTTTTGAAATGATTTGCTCATGTTCTTTTAATAACTTTTCGAAAGTTATTATTGTTTTACAAGATACCATTTCATCAGTAATTGTATTAATTTCTTTTATTATTGATAATTTATCACTTATAAACTCTCTATATTTTTTAATTCCAAATTTACTGTTTTGTTTCACATTCAAATGAACAAAATACAATTGATTAGAAAAAACAGGCTGAAAATCAATGGTTTCAATTAATGTTTTCTTATCTTTTAATTGATAGGTGATTGGCGTCTCATTTTGTGCACAAGCAATATCATAACCACTTCCTCCAAAAGACGTATTTAGCAATTCAAACGCATCAACTTTAGCCCAACTTGCAATATTATTTATCAAGGTTGATGATGTGCCAAGCCCCCAATTTCGAGGGAACGATAAATTTGTTATTACATGAAAGCCCTCATCCGAGGATAAAAAATCGAGATTTAATCGTTTTGCTTCTCGTAGTATTTTTTGAAGCGTTTTTGCTATTGATTCTTCTTTTTTATCATTATCAGAATTAAAAGTATCGTTTATAATTCTCAAATTCGATAATCGAAATTCGGCTTGAAACCAACAATTATTTTGCTCATCATAACTTTCCCAAATAATACTTGGCTCTTTGATTGAATTCACAATCAAATCTTGCCCAAATTTAGTAGGTACAGCCAATGATTTTGTGCCGTCTAAAACGAGGTATTCTCCTGTTAAGAGTAGTTTTCCATTGCTATAATATTTATTATTCAAGGCTTTCATTTATTTTATTTGTCATTCCTGCCTTCGCAAGAATGACAAGGTTTAGATAATTTCTATTTTCTTAGTTCATTAAAAGCATCAACAACAGCACTATGAGAAACTTGCTTATCAGTAAAGAAATTCAACAAATAAGTTGCTTCGCTTTCTGACGCTTCTAATTGTTTTATAATATTTGACAAATGCATTTTCATGTGTCCATGCTGAATTCCTGTAGTTGTCAAGGCTCGCAAGGCTGCAAAATTCTGCGCCAAACCAGCAGTTGCAACAATCATCATCAATTCTTTTGCTGATGGGTTTTGTAATAATTGTAACGATAATTTCGCCAAAGGATGCAATGCCGTCAATCCGCCAACGGTTCCTAAAGCCAACGGAATTTCTATCCAAAATTTAAAAACGCCTTCTTTTATTTCACAATTGGTTAAACTTTTATATTGTCCACTTCGTGCTGCATAAGCATGCGCTCCAGACTCTACGGCTCTAAAATCGTTTCCTGTTGCTAAAACTACAGCATCAATTCCGTTCATAATTCCCTTATTATGCGTTACCGCTCTGTGCGGTTCAACATTGGCAATTTGTACAGCTTGCTTAAATTTTTGCGCATACATTTCAGCATCATTCTCATATAATTCTTCAATTTTACAAGACACTTCTGCGCGAACCAAACATTCTGGAACATAGTTTGACAAGATGCTCATTACAATCTGAATTTTACTGTTCTTAAATTCATTTGCAATGACTTCTAAACAAGAATTGATAAAATTTGCTCCCATCGAATCTTGGGTATCAAACGTAACGTGTAATTGATAATAATTTTTTAATTCTGATGTTTTATTGCGCAACTCAATATCTAAAATTCCGCCTCCACGTTTACGCATATTTTTGGTAATCGATTCTGTCACTTCAAATAACCGTGTTTTATTTTTATCAAAATAATCTTGCAGTTCATCAAAATCTCCATCAAACATAAAATGAACTTGTCCGATTTTCTTGGTTGATATTACTACTGCCTTAAAACCTCCGCGAGTACTCCAGAACTTAGCAACCAAAGATGCTGCAGCAACAACCGAACTTTCTTCTGTTACCATTGGCAGTACATATTCTTTACCATTTATTACAAAATTTGGTGCAACACCATATGGTAAATAGTAATTTGAAATGGTGTTTTCAATAAAATCGTCATGTAACTCTTGTATTTTTTTATCAGAATTAGAATACTGTTTTAAAGTGTTTTTTGCACTTTCAGCATCTGTAAAAAAGGTTTCTACAAGCCAATCTATTTTCTCTTCCTTTGTTAGTTTTGAAAATCCAGTAATGGTTTTAGTCATTTGATATTTTGCTTTATAAAACACAAAGATACTTGAATCATTCTAAAAAAAAGTAGTGATTCATTCTGATTTAGAAAAAATGCCTTACTTTTATCGTCAAT
>JAKITY010000101.1 GCA_021647835.1 Flavobacteriaceae bacterium
CAAGCGAGTGATTATAGACCAAAAATAAATGAAGAATATCGTTTTAAAAGAAAAGAGGCATTAGCAGTTTGTGAACGTGCAATCAAGCGATTTCCTAAATCAAAAGGAACAAAAAAATGTGAGAATTTAAAAGCACAAATACTACAAAAATCTCTCGCTATTACTTCAGAAAAATATATTCCAATTGGCATTCCTTCTCGCCTATTGATTGATTATAAAAACACTGACAAACTCCATTTTAGCGCATATAAGATCAGTAAAAAAGAGCAGCAGAAATTCTATAAAATTTACAATGATTCTGTGCGAATTGCATTTATCAAAAAATTAGATACTTCTAAAAAATGGAATGCCAATTTACGCAACGAAAACGATTATCAGCAACACAAAACTGAAGTATTATTGCCTCAGTTATCACAAGGTAATTATCTGATTGTAGCAACAACAGAAAATGCTGAATTAAAAGATAACAAAACACTCGCATACACCTCAATGCAAGTTACAAATCTGGTGTTAATTGAAAACAATACTGACGGAAAATACGCCTATCAAGTAGTTGATAGAAACAACGGAAAACCAATAATTGGGGTCAATGTACACCTTAAAAATTATAATACTGGAAAGTATAATAGACCAATCAATCGCAATTTTATTACTGATAAAAATGGACAATTTTCATTTACTAATAGAAAAAGGCATAACAACGTTGTTGCAACGGTAACTCACAAAGATGATACGGCAACTTTTGGTGATTTTTATCTATATGTTCGTCAAAATAGAAATAACGATGTTAATAAAAATGAAGAAATCACTATAAAACCATTTATTTTTACTGACAAAAGTATTTATCGTCCAGGACAAACGGTTTATTTTAAAGCCATCGTTCTAAAAAAACAAGGTGAAAAATCTGAAGTATTTACTGATGAGCATATAGAAGTTACTTTACATAATGTTAACAATCAAGAAGTAAAAAAACTGAATTTAAAACTGAATGAATTTGGTTCTATTTCTGGAGAATTTATTCTTCCATCAAATGGATTGACAGGAAACTACTCAATAACAATAACCCAAAACAAGAAATACAATAAAAAAGGGTTTTATTTTAACTATTCAAGACATACTATTTCAGTTGAAGAATACAAACGTCCAAAGTTTGAAACGGAGTTCAAGCCTGTAACCGAAACCTACAAATTAAATGACAGTATCACCATAAATGGTACTGCAACTGCTTTTGCTGGAAGTATGATTACAGATGCAAAAGTTGTGTATAGAGTTGTGAGAACTGCCAATTATCCTCGTTGGTTTAGTTGGTATAGACCAAATTATTACCAATCAGAATCTCTTGAAGTGACTCACGGAGAAACTGTCACAGACGCTGAAGGAAACTATAAAATCACTTTTAAAGCGATTCCTGATTTAAAGGTTTCTAAAGATTCGCAACCAACATTTAATTATAAAGTGTATGCTGATGTTACTGATATTAATGGAGAAACTCGCAGTGCTAAAACAAACGTAAAAATTGGTTATCATGCCTTAACTGTCAATGTTTCTATTGATTCTAAACTTGATAAAACGAATAAAGAACATAAACTGACTATCACAACCAACAATTTGAATGGCGAGTTTGTGCCAACCAAAGGAAACATAAAAATATACAAGTTAGTTGCGCCTGAAAATCCGTTGCGTAAACGTCCTTGGTCTGCTCCAGATTATCAAGATTTTACTGAAAGTGAATTTAAAAACCTCTTTCCTCACGATCCTTTTACGGATGCTGAAAGCAATGTGCAACAATGGGAAAAAGGAAAATTATTCTTTGATAAAACCTTTGATACTGATAAATCTAAAGAAATGACTTTAGGAAACATCAAAAAATGGGTTTCTGGAGCATATATTGTTGTACTTGATTGTAAAGATAAGTTCGGACAAGAAGTAAAAGACGAACAGCGTTTTACCGTTTTTAACAACAAAGACAAAACGATTGCTGACAATAAATTATTCTTTATCAACACTGATAAAACTGCATACAAAGAAAATGAAACAGTTGAAGTAACCATTGGCTCTGCATCAAAAGACATTACTGTAATGATTCAAATTGAGAAAAGTCATAAAATTGTTTCTAATCATTTTGTGCATTTAAATAACGAAATAAAAACAATCAAGATTCCTGTAACAAAAGAGGATATTGGAGGATTTGCAATTAAATATTATTATGTAAACTACAATAGTTTTGATAGCGGAAATCTCAATATTTCTGTGCCTTATGCATCTGATAATTTATCTATTGAAACCTTGACGTTTAGAGATAAGTTGCAACCTAGAAGTGAGCAAACATGGAGTTTTAAAATTAAAGGTGATAAAACGGACAAAGTTGCAGCAGAACTATTAGCCTCAATGTATGATGCTTCTTTAGACGAATTTAAGACACACGATTGGTCATTCAACCCAATACAACGTAGAAACTATTATTCTTATGGAAATAGCACTGCAAATCATAGTTTTGGAATTAATAGATTTAATATTCGGAATCAACAACGTAACAATTTCAATATACCTCATCAAAGTTATGATGCCTTAAATTGGTTTGGGTTTAGTTTGAATCATAATCAATATTTTACGCGCTCACTTAGAGGAAGAGCGTCAGGAGTTAATGTTTCTGAAGATAAATTTGCAGTTGCAGAAGCTGTTTTAATGGACTCTGAAAGTAATTTAGATGAAGTTGTTGTTAAAGGAAAGGGTGAAAACTCTGCTTTTGTTAAGATTAGAGGAGTTGGATCTATAAGTGCTGGTAGTGAACCATTATATATTGTTGATGGTATTATAGTTAATGAAAATATCATTGTTGGTATCAATCCAAATGATGTTTTATCAATGAACGTATTAAAAGGTTCTGAATCAAAAGCAATTTATGGTTCAAAAGGTGCAAATGGTGTAGTCATCATCACAACAAAATCTGGACAAGCAAAAATAGCCGCAGAAATGGCTAAAGTTCAAGTGCGCAAAAACCTACAAGAAACTGCCTTTTTCTTTCCACATTTAAGAACAGATAAAAATGGCGATGTTAGTTTTGACTTTACAGTTCCAGAAGCATTAACGCGTTGGAAATTACAATTATTGGCGCACACCAAAGACATGAAGTCGGCAACTAAAACATTGACAACGGTTACACAAAAAGAATTGATGGTCTTGCCAAATCCTCCTCGTTTTTTACGTGAAGGCGATAAAATTATCTTTTCAAGTAAAATTTCAAATCTTACAGATAAAGCATTAAACGGTTTCGCTCAATTGCAATTGACAGATGCTGTAACAGGAAAAGAAATTACGGAAGAATTACTCACTTCGACTCCGCTCAGTGACCAAAATACAACTTCGGTCGTTGAGCGTAGTCGAAACGATAAAAATCAATCTTTTGAAGTTGATGCAAAAGGCAACACAAATGTAAGTTGGTCATTAACGATTCCGCATAACAAAGTACAGGCAGTTCAATATAAAATTGTTGCAAAAGCAGGCAATTTTTCTGATGGAGAACAAAATGCCTTACCAGTTTTATCAAACAGAATGTTGGTTACCGAAACCTTACCAATGTGGATTAGAAGTAATGAAGCAAAAACGTTTACGTTAGACAAACTTAAAAATCAAACTTCAACTACGCTCAGTCATCATAAATTAACACTTGAAGTAACCTCAAATCCTGCATGGTATGCTGTGCAAGCCTTGCCTTATTTGATGGAATATCCGTATGAATGTTCAGAGCAAACATTCTCAAGATATTATGCAAATGCGTTGGCAAGTCATATTGCGAACTCAAATCCGAGAATACAAGAGGTTTTTAATCAATGGAGAAATAGTGATGCTTTATTATCAAATCTTGAGAAAAATCAAGAATTAAAATCGTTGATTATTCAAGAAACACCTTGGCTCAGAGATGCACAAAGTGAAACCGAACAAAATAAACGTATTGCTTTATTGTTCGATTTAAATAAAATGAAAAATGAATCTGATAGTTCTCTCAGAAAATTAGAACAAATGCAGTTTGGCAACGGTGGATTTCCTTGGTTTAAAGGTGCAGAATATCCTAATAGATATATTACACAGCATATTGCTTCAGGATTTGGGCATTTGAATAAACTTGGTGTCTCTTCGAGCGCAGTCGAGAAGTCGACAAAAACAATTAATAAAGCAGTCAAATTCTTGGATGAAGAAATTCTTGATGATTATAAAAAACTACTCAAAAGAGCATCCGAAATTAGAAAAAGAGAACGCTCAAAATCCAAAGGCATCAAAGCAGAAAAAGCCTATTTAGCAAAGAACCATTTAAGCCATACGCAACTGCAATATTTGTATATGCGTAGTTTTTATCCGAAATTAAAAATAAACGACAAACTGCAAACTGCGATTGATTATTATCGCAATCAGTCTGCAATATATTGGAAAGAGTACAATCTTTATTCTAAAGGGATGATTGCACTTGTTCATTATAGAAACAACAATAAAACTATTGCTGCAAAGATTTTAAAATCGCTCAAAGAAAATAGTATTACAAACGAAGAATTAGGCATGTATTGGAAGTCAAATACTGCAAGTTGGTATTGGTATCAAGCGCCTGTTGAAACGCAAGCCTTGATGATTGAAGCCTTTAGCGAAATTGAAAACGATACAGAAACTGTTGATAATCTAAAAATTTGGTTGCTCAAAAACAAGCAAACTAATCGTTGGAAAACGACCAAAGCAACAACCGAGGCCGTTTACGCTTTATTATTACAAGGTTCTGATTGGCTAGAAGTTACAGATTTTATGGATGTGAAAATAGGTGACAAAGAAATAAAACCTTTAGAATTAGAAGCAACCAAAGTTGAAGCAGGAACTGGCTATTTTAAAACCTCTTTTTATCGTGATGAAATTAAGCCTGAAATGGCTACTATAACTTTGACAAAAGACACCAAAGGCATTGCTTGGGGAGCGCTTTATTGGCAATATTTTGAGGATTTAGATAAGATTACTTCTGCTAAAACTCCGTTGCAATTATCAAAAAAAATATTTCTGAAAAATAATACAGATAAAGGTGAAGTTTTATCAGAAATTAAAGAAAATACGGAGTTAAATTTAGGAGATTTGGTACGAGTACGTATCGAATTAAAAGTTGACAGAATGATGGAATTTGTGCATATGAAAGATATGAGAGCATCAGGATTTGAACCTGTTAACGTCTTATCAAAATACAAATATCAAGATGGTTTGGGTTATTATGAAAGTACCAAAGATGCATCAACCAATTTCTTTTTTGACAGATTGCCAAAAGGAGTTTATGTATTTGAATACGACTTGAGAGTTAACAATAAAGGAGATTTCTCAAACGGAATCACAACTATTCAAAGCATGTACGCACCAGAATTTAGTAGTCATAGTGAAGGTGTGCGAGTTTTGATAAAATAAAACGGCATAAAACTTGTTATGTTAGTAGAAATTATGAACTTATATAACTACTATTATGAAAAAAATTCTTTTTAGTCTCGCAATTGCACTAACTGCAACTTTAACAATACAAGCGCAAGATATTTCGGAGAACGCAATTGGTGTTCGTTTTGGAAGCAACGATGGTCTTGGTGGAGAAATTTCTTACCAACGAAAATTATCTAATGAGAATCGCCTTGAAATAGATTTAGGCTGGAGAAACAACTCAAATACAGACGCTTACAAACTTGCAGGAATCTATCAATGGGTTTGGAGCCTTGGAAATCAATTCAATTGGTACGCTGGTTTTGGCGGTGGAGTTGGAAATTGGAAAAATAAAACTGTTGATGAGTCACAAACCTTATTATTTGTAGCAGGAAATGTAGGTGTTGAGTTTAACTTAGATATTCCTTTATTGATTTCTTTAGACTATCGTCCAGAAATAGGATTTAATAAAATTTATGACGGATTAAATTCTGATATCGCTCTCGGATTGAGGTATCAATTTTAGTTGGTAAAAAATAAGATTTATGACTGTTTGAAATTAATAATTTCAAACAGTCTTTTTATTTTAGTGTAATCCTTGTTGGCGTATCCTCTCCAGAAATAATACTTTTTGTTCCAATAGCAATGGCGTTTATCGTCTCTGTAATTGTAGTTATGTTTAATGTTTTTGCTTCGTCAGACACTTTATGATAATGTTTGTCAGTATCTATTGGTCCTGTTGAAAATGTATGTGCAGGAATGCCCAACTTAGCCATAGATGCATTATCTGATCTAAAAAATAATTGATATTTTAGATAAGGGTCTGGATGTAATGTATAACCTGTTCCTTCTAAATTTTTCTGAATTATTTTCCCAAAATCAGAACGGTCAAAGCCTGTTAACCAAGCCGTTTTTGGACCAAATTTCGATTGTTTACCAATCATTTCAATATTGATTCCGGCAACTATTTTAGTAGCATCTACAGTAGTTCCAAAATAAGTTGAACCCCACATTCCCATTTCTTCACCAGTAAAAGCAATAAATAAT
The DNA here is from genome assembly GCA_021647835.1 of Flavobacteriaceae bacterium. GTDB lineage: Bacteria > Bacteroidota > Bacteroidia > Flavobacteriales > Flavobacteriaceae > Urechidicola. Next base: position 6,478 of record JAKITY010000101.1, read on the forward strand.
ATCGTGCGTTCGTTATTGCTGTTTTCTTTAAAATATTTCGCTAAACAAAGTACTGCTGTGACTCCAGAAGCATCATCATCTGCTCCATTAAAAATAAAATCTCCTTTTTTGTTTTTCTTCATTCCCAAATGATCATAATGTGCAGAAACAACCACAATCTCCTCTTTTTTACTCTTCCCTTCTAATACGCCGACAATATTAAAAACATCTAATCCTTTTTTAGTGAAACTTTGCCTATAACTTTCTAACTTGTCATAAGTAGAAAGACCTATTTTCCTAAATTCAGTTTCAATATATTTAGCCGCTTTTTCGATTCCAGGAGTTCCTACTTTTCGACCTTCCATTTCATCTGATGCTAAAGTGTATAGATGTTTACGAACAAGCGAACTATCAATCAATATTTTTGAAACAATATCTTTTTTAATAGTTACTACTTCAATATTCTCTTTTTTTACTGATGTAGAATTAGGATTGTTTGACTTACAATTGCTTACTATAATTGATAGTATTACTACAAAAAACACTTTAATTTTATTCATTTTATCTTCATTTAGGATGATAAAGATAAGAAATCAAAACAATATTAATTTTGTATTTTTGTAAAAACATTTTTTTATATGAATCTCAATCAAATTCCAAAAATAAAATATACTGATTCTAATAACTTCTTTCTCCTTGCTGGACCTTGCGCTATTGAAAGCGAAGAAATGGCACTTCGTATTGCCGAAAAAATTATTAAAATTACTGATGCTTTAAAAATTCCTTTTATTTTTAAAGGTAGTTTTAAAAAAGCAAATAGAAGTAGAATAGATAGTTTTACAGGAATTGGAGATGAAAAAGCCTTGAAAATTTTGCGCAAAGTTTCTGAAACATTTGATGTGCCAACAGTTACCGATATTCATGAGATTTCTGATGCCACTAAAGCAGCCGAATATGTAGATGTATTGCAAATTCCAGCATTTTTAGTTCGCCAAACGGATTTGGTAGTTGCTGCCGCAAAAACAGGTAAAGTTGTAAACCTAAAAAAAGGTCAGTTTATGAGTCCGTCAGCGATGAAACACGCTGTGCAAAAAGTAAAAGATAGCGGAAATGACAAAGCATGGATTACCGACAGAGGAACAATGTTTGGCTATCAAGATATGATTGTAGATTTTAGAGGGATTCCTGAAATGAGAGCCTTTGCTCCTGTTGTTTTAGATGTTACACATTCGCTACAACAACCAAATCAAAATTCTGGAGTTACTGGTGGAAGACCTGAAATGATTGAAACTATTGCTCGTGCAGGAATTGTAAATAATGTTGATGGTTTATTTATCGAAACTCATTTTGACCCAAAAAATGCCAAAAGCGATGGCGCAAATATGCTTGACTTAGCACATCTTGAAAAATTATTGAGTAATTTAGTTGCTATTCGAAAAGTGGTGAATTTACTTTAAGTTAAGTTTTTTAAACGCAAAGGCGCGAGGTTTCTCGCAGATACTTCATGTCTATTTAACCACAAAGAACGCAAAGGTTTTTCGCAAAGAACGCAAAGAAAATCTCTGTATAACAACTAAAAAAAAACCTATTTTTTCAAGTAAACATTCCAACTACTAAATTTACTTCTCGCAGTATCCGAAGGAAATGCTTTCTCTAAAGCATCCTTTTTATCCTTTACTTTTATTTTTAACAACGTCATTTCTTTTTCTGATACATTCTTCGTAAAAATTACATATTGCTTGCCATCAACATTTCCAATCCATTTATTATCCTTTGCAATAACCGTATCTTTTTTAATCGTATATTGTACATGTCTAGGACCTTTCATATCATAATGAATACTTCCTTCGCCAATAGTATAAGTAACATTTGCAGAAACACCACTTCCCATTTCAAAACTTCTTACCCAAACTCCTTCAATTGAAACCTCTTTTGATTGCTTGTCAGTCATTGACTTCTTACAACCAATTAATACAAAAGCAATTGTTATTAATAAAATTACTGTTTTCTTCATTTCTTTTAATTTTATAAAGCACAAAATTACTCAGGTCAAACGCATTAAAAATCAAACAAAGATAATAGATAGTGGTTGTCCCAACCTGCAATTTTTCGTTTTCTTCTGATACTTTTCTTTTTTACACTAATTTTTTCATTAAGTAGAATTTTTAG
>JAKITY010000102.1 GCA_021647835.1 Flavobacteriaceae bacterium
CAGAAAAAACGATAGAGAATTTATCATCAAATTTTAAGTATAAAAATATTGAAAAAGAATATCAAATATTAATAGCAACACAATTTTAAACTAGAGCCTATTTTTCTTTTGATTTCCAGCCCATACCACAACATAATGTGACTCAACATTAACCGCATCTAATAGTGTCTTTGTATAATTAGTTAGGCCTTTACAATCTCCATAACTTAAATTATCAACTGCGCTTGCTTGCATTGGTTTAAAACCTCCTATTCCTACCTGAATACTTATATAACGCACTTTATCTTGCACATAATTGTACACTATCTTTGCCTTTTCAATTGGATTTTCAATCGATGATGTTAACCTTTGTATTTCTTTTTTTGTTGATTCAGGCAAATCAAATGTACTTTGTAATAAATTATCATAATACCATTTCCCAAACTCTTTCCAATTATTTGCCTCTCCATCAACGCCTTCAAGATTAAACTTGTTAACTCCTAACCTTACATTTGGAACAAAACTCGCAAACGATGGTACATTTGGTTCTCTTTTTATTGCTACAACATTATCAATCTCATATATAATAATCTCTGATTCTTCCTTTTTAAAAACATCAAAACCTTCAAAGTTATTTTCTGACTTCTTAATTGATATACCTAAAGGACGCCTAAAACTATACTTTGACTTTTGTACGCTTTGATAATAACCTTTAACAGGAAACCATTGAGGTATAAATGCAGTATTAGAAGTTTTTATTTCATACTCATAATATACAGTATAAGGATAGGTTGTAGGTGTATAACTATAATGTAAATATCTACCATCATTATACAATGAGAATCCATCTGAAGCACTGTAATCTTTAAAGTCCTTTTTCTTTACTTTCTTTATTTCCTTTCCAAAAGCGTCATAATAATATACTTTTATACTCTTTACTGTTCTTCTTTTATCATAATGCAAAGTAATATCAGCGTGATTATCCGCAAATTTATTAAAAATCGTTATTGCGATTTTCTTTGTGATAATCATATCTCGTTGAGATGTCATATCTATCTGATAATCTTCAAATCTAATAACCGAATTTGCATCTTCTTTTAACTCTTCTGGAATTAAAAGAGTAGAAATTTCTATATTTTGAGAAATTACAGAAGTTATAAAAAACGTAAATAAAGTTGGAAGGAGTATTTTCTTAATCATTAGCATACATATTTATTGCAATATATAAAAAATAATAAGAAAATAAGAAAGGTTTTAAACTCTATTTTTACTATCAATAACAATAGTTACAGGACCATCATTAACAAGTGAAATCTTCATATCTTCGCCAAATTTTCCTGTTTGCGTTTTCTTCCCTAAATCCTGTTCTATTTGAATAACAAACTGCTCATATAATGGAATTGAAATGGCTGGTTTTGCCGATTTAAGGTAAGATGGTCTATTTCCTTTTTTTGTTGAAGCATATAATGTAAACTGACTCACTACAATCATTTCGCCATCAATATCAATGATTGATTTGTTCATTACATCATTATCATCATTAAAAATACGAAGGCTGGTGATTTTTTTTGACAACCAATTTATATCGTCGTAAGTATCTTCACTTTCAATACCAACTAAAACCAATAAGCCTTGTAGAATTTGACTTACAATTTTACCATCAATAGTTACTGATGCTTCTAAAACTCTTTGGATGACAACCTTCATTCTTTCTCTCGTGTACCTGTTCTAAAATGCTCTTCCTCACCTTCAATAATTTGCAAATAACTTCTATACCTCGACCATGAAATTCTTTCTTCTTCCAAGGCTTCTTTTACAGCACATTTTGGTTCGTTTACGTGAATACAATTGTTGAACTTACAATTATTTTTTAATGCAAAAAATTCTGGGAAATAATCTCCTACTTCTTCTTTTTTCATATCTACAACTCCAAAGCCTTTGATTCCTGGAGTGTCAATAATACGTGCATTAAAACTTAAATCAAACATTTCGGCAAATGTTGTTGTATGCTGTCCTTGCTTATGCTGATCAGAAATTTCTTTAGTTTTCAGGTCTAATGTTGGTTCAATTGTATTAACCAAAGTTGATTTTCCAACTCCTGAATGCCCAATAAACATACTGGTTTTACCAAGCATTAATTCTTTAATAGCAGTTACATTTTTATTCTCAGTTGCCGAAACTTCAACACATTGATATCCTATCTTTTCATAAATATCTTTGAGATATATAACTTCTGCTCTTTGTTCTAATTCGTACGCATCAATTTTATTAAAAATCAATACCGTTTTTATAGAATAGGCTTCTGCAGTTACCAAAAATCGGTCTATAAAACTTGTAAATGTTGGCGGATTATCAATAGTTATCAGTAAAAAAACCAAATCGACATTTGATGCGATTATATGCGTTTGCTTTGAAAGATTTACTGATTTACGGATGATATAATTCGATCGAGAATGAATTTCATTAATAACTCCAATACTCTTATTATTGGTGTCTTCAGCAGTAAAACTTACAACATCGCCAACAGCCACAGGATTTGTGCTCTTAATTCCTTTGATTCGAAATTTCCCTTTGATTCGGCATTCAAAAAATTCTCCATCTTTTGATTTTACCAAATACCAACTTCCTGTAGATTTATAAACAATTCCTGTCATTGATTACAAAGATGCAATTTTTACTGAAACTAACTATTAATAATTTTCTTTTGGTGATTGATACTCTCTTGATGAATTGCCTTAAACATGCGCAATACAAACTCTTCACTCAACCCTTTAGATTCACCTTCTAAAATCATGTTCCCTAAAATTTCATTCCATCTTCTCGATTGTAAAATCGCTACATTTTTATCTTTCTTTAATTCTCCTATTTTATCAGAAACTTTCATTCTCTTACCTAAAATCCCTATCAATTGATTGTCTGCAACATTAATTTGAGTTCGTAAATTAGTTAGTTCTGCTCTATAATCTGCCTCTGTATCTGTTGTTTTTCTGATACGCAAATCTTCCATGATTTGTTTTAAAGAATCTGGTGTTACTTGCTGTGCTGCATCACTCCAAGCGTTATCTGGATCAAAATGAGTTTCAATCATCAAACCATCAAAATTCAAGTCAAGTGCCGTTTGAGAGACATCAAAAATCATTTCTCTATTCCCTGTAATGTGTGATGGATCGCAAATTAATGGTAAATCTGGAAAACGATTTTGCAATTCAATCGCTATTTGCCATTCTGGAATATTACGATATCTTGTTTTTTCATACGTTGAAAACCCACGGTGAATAACACCCAGATTTTTAATATTTGCAGTGTATAAACGTTCGATTCCTCCTAACCAAAGTGCCAAATCTGGATTTACAGGATTTTTTACCAATACTATTTTATCAGTTCCGTTCAAAGCATCAGCAATTTCTTGTACTATAAACGGACTCACTGTTGAGCGTGCGCCAATCCATAGTAAGTCAATATCGTGCTCTAAAGCCAGTTTTACATGATTTGCATTTGCTACTTCTGTAGCGGTTTTCATTCCTGTTTCAGCCTTTACTTTTTGCAACCATTTTAAGCCTAATGCTCCAACACCTTCAAAATTTCCTGGACGTGTTCTCGGTTTCCAAATTCCTGCTCTAAAATAATTTACATCAGAATCTTTTAATTCATGTGCTATTTTTAAAACCTGCTCTTCAGTTTCTGCACTACAAGGTCCTGCTACTACGAGTGGATGATCCAAATTCATATCATCCAACCATGTTCTTAATTCTTTTGTATTCTTCATTCTTTCACTTATTTATGGCGTCTATTTTATGCCGTTTAATATTTGTTTTATACGATTTGTATCTTTCATTTTTTGATATATTTCTGAAAAATTATTTTGTTGTATCAATGTTTTAAATTCTTCTAAATTATTGATGTACTTTTCTAATGTTTCGATGACATTCTCTTTATTTTGCTCAAAAATGGGTGTCCACATTTCAGGTGAACTTTTTGCCAATCTTACTGTTGATTCAAACCCACTTCCTGCCATATCAAAAATATCTCGTTCGTTTTTTTCTTTTTCGATAACTGTTTTTCCCAACATAAACGAACTAATATGTGACAGATGAGATACATACGCAATATGCTTATCATGCGACTTTGAATCCATATATCTAATTCTCATTCCAATTTTTATTAAAACTTCAAGTGCTTTTTCTTGCAATTTAAATGCTGTTTTTTCTACTTCGCAAATAATATTTGTTTTCCCTTCAAATAGTCCTTTAATTGCTGCTGCTGGTCCAGAAAACTCTGTTCCTGCAATAGGATGTGCCGCTAAAAAATTTCTTCTCTTTGGATGATTTTTTAACACATCACAAATTAATTCTTTGGTTGAGCCAACATCCATCACCAAAGTATCATCATTAACTAAATCTAATACTTTTGGAATAACTTCAAGTTGCACATCTACAGGGATTGATACAATCACAATCGAAGCTTTATCTAAAGCTTCAAAAGTTGATTTATGATGAATTACGCCTAATTTCAGTGCTTCATCTAAATGTTCTTGATTTGAATCTATTCCAAATATTTTTGCCTTCGGATATTTCTCTTGGATATCCAACGCCATACTTCCTCCAATTAATCCTGTTCCTATTATAAAAATGTTCATTTTTTTATTTATTTCAGACCTCACAGGTTTTAAAAACCTGTGAGGTTTTTTAACTATATTCTGTTTACAGCTTCTTTAATTAAAACTTCATCGACACACAATGAAAACCGGATATATCCTTCTCCTTTTGTTCCGAAAATTGTTCCAGGAACAACAAATATGTTTTTATCGTATAGTAACTCATCTACTATTTTTTCTGACGCTTTTCCTTTTGGTGATTTTGCCCAAACAAACATTCCTGAAGTGGTTTTATCGTAAGTACAATTTAATTTATCGGCAAGTTGCCATATTAGTTTTCTTCGTTTTTTATAGATATTATTTAAGTCAACAAACCAATCATCAGATAATTGTAAGGCAGCAATTGCTCCTTTTTGAATTCCATAAAACATACCTGAATCCATTTGAGTTTTTACTTTCAAAACTTTGTTTAAAAACTGTTCATTTCCTTGTAACATTCCAACACGCCATCCTGCCATATTAAAAGATTTACTCAGCGAATTTAACTCCATCGCCACTTCTTTTGCACCATCAACCTGTAAAATACTCTGCGGATTGTCATTTAAAATAAATGAATATGGATTGTCGTTTACAATCATAATATTGTGTTTCCTTCCAAAGGAAATTAACTTTTCAAAAATCTCTTTTTGTGCATTTGCTCCTGTTGGCATGTGTGGATAATTAAGCCACATTAATTTGACTTTACTTAAATTTTGACGTTCTAATTCATCAAAGTTTGGTTGCCAATTATTAGTTTTATCCAAGTTATAAAAAACAGGTTTTGCGCCAACTAAATTTGCAATCAAACTATATGTTGGATAACCTGGATTTGGAATTAACACCTCATCACCTTCGTTTAATAGTGCCATAGAAATATGCATAATCCCTTCTTTACTTCCCATTAACGGCAGTATTTCTTTATCAAAATTTAAAGAAACGTTGTACTTGTTTTTATAAAAACTGGCAATTGCAGCCCGAAATTCCGGTAGTCCTTGATAACTTTGATATTTATGTGCTGTCGCATCGTTTAAACTCCCTGAAATTGCATCGATTACCTCTTTTGGTGGCGCTAAATCTGGGCTTCCAATTCCAATATTTATGATTGGTTTTCCTTCAGAAATTAATTGACGAACTTCTCTTAGTTTTTTAGAGAAATAATATTCCTGTACTGTTTCTAAACGGTTTGCAAACTGTATCATATTTTTCCGTTTTTATATTCTCCCAACACTTTAAAATCTTCTGCCATAATTTCTATTATTGCTTTTGCTTTTTTATAATCAACATATTTATCAAAAGTAACATCAACAAAAAAAGAATATTTCCACGGAGTTTCAATTTTTGGTAATGATTGTATTTTTGTTAGATTTAATTTACAATCACTTATCACGTTTAATATCGCAGCCAGACTTCCTCTTTTATGATTTAATTCGAATTTTAATGAGGCTTTATTCATGTTATCTATTCCGTTTTCAGGTTTTTCTGTTTGTAGAATTACAAATCGTGTTGCGTTGTTTTTGATTGTTTGTATTTCATCTTCAATAATTGATAAATTATATATTTCTGCGGATATTTTTGGTGCTATTGCTGCAATTCCCTTTAACTTTTCTTTTGATATTCTTTTAGCAACAGCTGCAGTATCAACATCTTCAATCAATTTTATATGCTTATGCTTTTTAAAAAACTTTTTACACTGTAACAACGCCATTGGATGCGAATAGACCTCAGTAATATCAGCAAGACTTTGATTTGATAATGCCATTAAATTATGATGAATATTTAAATAATATTCACCTGAAATGTGTAAATCATGAGCATCAATCAATGCATAATTTGGAATAATTGAGCCTGCAATCGTGTTTTCTATCGCCATAATTGCTTGTTTACTTTTTTGTGTTAGCAGGCTGTTTACCAACACATCAAAAGACAAACATTCATCTAACGGAATGTTTTTACCATAATAGTTTAGCGCAACTATATGATGGTTTGACCCTTTTATTCCTTGAATGCCTATTTTATTCATGTGTTTTATACATATTGTTTTTAACTGTCACATGTGTTCGCTATTAATCATTCATTTTGACAATAACGATTTTAACATGCTCGGTTGATTTCTTATTCATAAAAAAAAGCCTCGAAATTCGAGACTTTATGATATATTATTTACAATATGGCGCAAAGTCTCAACTCTTATTAAAATAAAAGTAAAAATAGAAACCGTTCCAGTTGTTTTGTAAATTCATTATTCTTCGTTGTATATGACAAATCTAAAAATAAAAACCATATATCCAACATCTTATGGCAAAAATATTAGATCTCTAAGAAAAATCGCTCTTTCTCTTTAGATGTTGCGCCTATTCTTTTATAGAATTTGATGGCTCTGACATTAAAATTTGGAGTTTGCCATTGTACTAAATTACAGCCTAATTTTCTTCCTTCTTCTTGAATTCTACGAACTAATTTTTCTCCCAATCCAAATCCACGAGCATCATCTTTTATATACAAACAATCCATATAGATATATTTATTTGCATCCCAAGTTGAGTATTGTTTCATATAGGTTGCATAGCCAACCAACCTATTATCTTTCTCTACAATCAAACAAAATAATTTAGGAGCATCAGCAAATAAATCAATGCTAAGTTTTTCTGCTTTACCATTTTTTAAATAGTCACATTGCTCATAGTTGGCATGTGCTTCACATAAATCTATGATTTGATGAATGTCTTCTTTTTTTGCAAATCGGATTTTTATATTATCCATAATTACTGAATTAAATAATCGTTCATATAAATCTCAAATTTAGGTGAATTTGGGTGAGATAACACATGTTCAATCCATGCTTTTCGTTCGTGTGCATATATTTGTAGTTCCCAAATACATACTAACTGTTTAGGGTTGTAGATCGATAGATTTATTTCTGAAGGATTGTCAAAATCAGCAAAATAAATTTTAGTTTCGAGCATATTTTCTCTTGTCCACCAACATAGTAAAATTAAAACACCTTCTCTTGCTTCGTGTACAATCAAAAACGCACAATTGTAGGTTTGCAAACTTGAGTTTTGAATATCAGAAATCCAAAAAGGAAGTTTGTTAATTGAGTTTTCTAAAATCTTTTTTGACTCAAATCCTCCTCGATTTGTAATTGTATATATCTTTATTTTACAATCATTAACAGAAACATTTTTTAAATATTCAATTTTTCTGTTCGTATAAGGTTCAAATTGATATCTCATCGTTTTTCTGGTAAAATATGTTTAAACTTATCTAATAATTTATTTGTCTTTTTTAAATCCTTTGGCTTAAAAATTCTCTTAGTTGATGCTGGGTATTTTTCAATCTCTTTGGATGGCCTAATAGGTCGTTCGACAAAATTACCTGTACAATTTGGACATACATTTTCAAATACTTCGAGTGAGCAATCCCTACAATAAGTACATTCAAATGTACAAATCATTGCTTCCGTTGAAGTGTTTGGTAAATTTTTACCGCAATGCTCACAATTTGGTCTTATCTCTAACATTTTATAAATATTTTTCTTTGATTACATCCATATGCCAAATATCATGACCAATAATTATATATGCTGCAGCTCTTGCAGACATTGGAACGTTACTAGAAGTTCCAACATTACATAAATCTTCATCTGTCAAGCTATTCAACAGAGAAATCGAACTTTGCCTGACTACTTTGAACTCGTTTAATAGCGCATTTATTGATTTTTTATTTGCTCCAGAAGGTTCTATATAAATATTTTGATTATAACCTGTCAAAGCCGTTTTATCATTTCGTGCAATTCTAAAGCAACGATACATAAAAATTCGTTCTGTATCAATCAAATGCTGAAACACTTCTTTTATCGTCCATTTTTCTGGTTGATAACGATATTCTAATTTATCATTCGGAATAGATTCAAAAAATTGAATCACATTCTTTTCTCCGATTTCAAAACCTTCTAGAAGGTTTATTTTATCTGAA
>JAKITY010000103.1 GCA_021647835.1 Flavobacteriaceae bacterium
TTTTAAAATTTATGCCACCATATTCTCCCAACCTTAATATTATTGAACGTCTTTGGAAAATTCTAAAGAAAAAAGTGGTGTACAATAAATTCTACCTCAAATTTGAGGATTTTAGAAAGCAAGTAATCCACTTTTTAGATAATGAAATTTGGAAAGAAAAAGAATTTGAGAAAATTCTTTTAGATAAATTTCAAATTATTAAACCCAATTTTTCGGGTTCCTATGTGTAGTGAGTATATATAACTTTTAGGCGAATTTACGGATATACAAATGACAAATATTAAAAAATATAGGAATATTGAACTAGAATATGAAAATTTAAATATTCCACATTATTTAAGAACATAACCTTTTAAAACAAAGTGTTTTATTTTACTTCAAAAGTAATTTTTACATTTACTCTAAACTCTGTAACCTCACCATCATCAACTACTGCACTTTGAGATTGTACAAATACTGATTTGATGTTTTTTACACTTTTAGAAGCGTGTGCAACTGCTTTTTTGGTAGCATCCTCCCAACTTTTGTTAGAGTTTGCCATTACTTCGATAACTTTCATTACTGCCATAACATATATTTTTTAAGGTTATATTACTTATTATTAAGTACTCAAATATATGAAAAAATAGCAAAAAATAAAAGGAATTTAATTTTTAACTTAATATTCTCTTAATTCTTTTGATGGCTTCCTTAAGATTTTCTTCAGATGCTGCATACGAAATTCGAATACAATTTGGCGCTCCAAAGGCATCGCCAGTAACGGTTGCAACATTTGCTTTTTCTAATAATAGCAATGAAAAATCAGATGCATTATTGATTTTAATTCCAGCAATAGTTTTTCCGAAGAAAAAAGAAATGTTTGGGAATACATAAAATGCTCCTTTAGGAATGTTTAATCTAAAGCCTTGAATTTCTTTTAACAATTTTAACACCATATCTCTACGTTTGCGAAATTCTTTGACCATATAATTGATGTTTGAAACTGGTGCTTGTAAAGCCGCAATTGTTGCTCTTTGAGCAATACAATTGGTTCCTGAGGTAATTTGACCTTGCATTTTATTACAAGCCTTGGCAATCCATTCTGGAGCACCGATATAGCCAACTCGCCATCCTGTCATTGCAAATGCTTTTGAAACTCCATTTACAGTGATAGTTCTATCTCTCATACTCTGAATTCTTGCAAAACTAAAGTGTTTTGTTCCGTAGTTAATATGTTCATAAATTTCATCAGAAAGGATAAAGATATTTGGATGGTTTTCCAAGACTTTAGCCAATGCTCTATATTCTTTTTCGGTATAGATTGTTCCACTAGGATTGTTAGGCGAATTAAAGAAAATCATCTTTGTTCTTGGCGTAATTGCCGCTTCTAATTGTTCTGGAGTGATTTTAAAATCAGCATCAATAGTTGATCTAATTTCTACAAATTTAGCCTCACAAAGTGTTGCAATTGCAGAATAACTCACCCAATAAGGCGCAGGAAGTAATACTTCATCTCCAGGATTTAACAACACTTGCGCAACATTAGCAATAGATTGTTTTGCACCTGTAGAAACTACAATTTGATCAGGTGAATAATCTAACTTATTATCGCGTTTGAACTTTAAACAAACCGCTTCTCTTAACTCTAAATATCCATTAACTGGAGTGTAAGAATTATAATTATCTTGAATGGCTTTGATTGCTGCTTCTTTGATAAATTCTGGCGTGTTAAAATCAGGTTCTCCCAAACTTAAACTGATAATATCTTTGCCTTGTTTTTTTAATTCTCGTGCTTTTGCAGCCATTGCTAAAGTTGCAGAAATTGGTAAATTGTTAATTCTATCAGAAAGGAAATCCATACGGTTTTATTTAGAATGGTAAAGATATAAAAAAAGGCAAAAGTAAAACTTTTGCCAATCATTATTTTTTTTGATATTTTTAATTATACAAATGCAGGTTTTTTACCTAAAACATTTAATTGCTTGTAGTGTTCAATAATTGCTCTACGCATCGTCTTATATTCATTATATGGCAATTTGAATTCTTGTGCTGTTTCTTTAACAATTTTTGCTAATTTTTTATAATGAACATGACTAATATGAGAGAATAAATGATGCTCAACTTGATAGTTTAATCCGCCAGTAAAAAAACCAACCAACCAACTTTTTGGAGCGAAATTAGAGGTTGTATATAACTGATGAATTGCCCAAGTATTTTTCATATTTCCGCTTTCGTCAGGTGTAGGCATTTCGGTATTTGGCATTACATGCGCCAATTGAAAAACTACACTTAAGATAATTCCTGCTGTATAATGCATGATGATAAATCCTATTAAAACTTGCCACCAAGTGAACCCTACAAATAATGGTAAGGCAATCCAAAGCGCATAATACAAAATTTTTCCGATGATTAATTTTGTCCATTGTGTTGCCGGATTTGGAAACTTACCGTAAGATAATTTACGTTTTAAATAACTATATGATTGCTTAAAATCGGTAGTAATTGCCCAATTTACAGTTAATAATCCATAAAGAAAAAAGGCGTAATATTTTTGATATTTATGAATTCTCATCCATTTTGTATGTTTTGAAAAACGAATAATTCTTCCTGCATCTATATCTTCATCATGACCTTGAATATTAGTATATGTATGGTGTAAAACATTGTGCTGTACTTTCCAGTTATAATCATTTCCTGCAAGGATATAAATAGAACTTCCCATCAATTTATTTATCCATTTTTTGCTCGAAAAGGATTCATGATTTGCATCGTGCATGACGTTCATTCCAACTCCAGCCATTCCAACTCCAACAAGCATCATAAATAATATTTGTGTCCAAATAGGTAAGGTAAGTGTAAGAACAAGTACTAAAGGAGCAATCAACAAAGTGAACATAAAAATTGCTTTACCATATAGTTTCCAATTCCCAGTTTTTTTAAGATTATTTTCTTTAAAATAACCATTCACCTTTTTATTTAAGGTTCTGAAAAATTTAGTTTTATCTATTGTTGAAAATCGTATTGTTTGCATTGTCTAAAATTTTGTACAAAATTAGGGGACTTTTTTTATTTATTAAACTTATAAACGTTCAAATTTTGTTAATTATTTCAATGCAAGATAGTATTTTTGTAGAATATATTCAATTAGATGAAAATTTTACAAAAATATTTTACTGATTTATCTGATATTCAGATACTTCAATTTAATCAGTTAGAAGAACTTTATAAAGAGTGGAATGCACAAATAAATGTGGTTTCTCGTAAAGATATTGATGAATTATATATGCGTCATGTATTACATTCATTAGGAATAGCAAAAGTGCAACCTTTTAAGCCTAAGTCAAAGGTTTTAGATATTGGTACAGGAGGAGGTTTTCCAGGGATTCCGTTGGCTATTTTATTTCCTGATGTTGATTTTTATTTGGTAGATTCAATTGGTAAAAAAATAAAAGTAGTACAAGAAGTGGCAACTGCTTTAGGATTAAAAAATGTAAAAGCAGCACATATTCGTGCTGAAAACGTAAAAGGAGAATTTGATTTCATCATAAGTCGTGCAGTAACTAAAATGGATGATTTTGCAAAATGGACAAAAAAGAAAATTAGAAAAAAATCGAAACATCAACTCAAAAACGGAATTCTTTACTTAAAAGGAGGTGATTTAGCAGAGGAATTAATCAATTTTCCAAGAGCCACCATTTTTGATTTGCTAAATTATTTTGAAGAAGATTTTTTTGATACTAAAAAAGTCGTGCATATTCCTTTGAAGTATAAACCTTAACTTATTTATTTTAAAGCAAGTATGAATAGTTGTTTTTAATTAGGGCGCTTTCAAGATCTTTAAAGTTTGATACCAATTCTTCGGTTTTTTCTAAATTTTGTTTTTTTAACTTACTATGGGTTTTTACATTCTTAATTTTAAGAAAATTAAAAATTTCACTCATTTTATAATCTAAATTTGAAGTCAACTCTATATATGGATAGTTTTGGCAACTCTTATTCTTTTTTTTGCTAAAGATTCATCCATGAGCATTAATATTTGGGTGAGAACTTAATAAACTCATAAGTAAGTTAGAACCTATTCTAGACCCAGTAATCACAACAAACTTTTGACAGGGTAAATAAAAAGAGAGTGATTTTCAACATAAATTAGGGCTTGATAATTCAAATGTAATACATCCTTTTTTTAAACTACCCTTTCACAGAACAATAAAGCACATTCACAGATTAAAATTTTCTATACCTAAAGACTGTTTCATATTTGCACTTTAAAACCGAAACCTAAATATTAAAAATGAAACATTTTATATCTTATAGTATCTTATTCATACTCATTAGTGTGTCTTCCTTTGCACAAAAAACACAACTAAAAGGTATTGTAATTGATGCTGTTACACAACAGAAAGTCCCTTTTGCAACCATAGCAATTTATAACCAAGATAAGTTGGTTGATGGTGTTTCTGCCAATGAAAATGGCACTTTTCAATTAAAGACAAGCAAAGAATTTACATATGTTGAAGTTAGTTTTATTGGCTATAAAACAAAACAAATTCAGGCATCTGAAATAAAAAACAAAAAAGAACTTACTATATTATTAGTGGTTGATGAAAATACTTTAGATGAAATAATTATTCAAGGAGAACGAACCACTTCGCAACTTAAAATAGACCGAAAAATATTCAATTTAGGAAGCGATGTACAACAATCTGGAACTACAGTTTTAGAAGCATTTGACCAGATTGTGGACATACAAGTAGACTTAGGCACCAATAGTCTTTCGTTACGAGGTAGTGGTAATGTTCGCCTTTTAGTTAATGGCAAGCCATCTTCAATGGGAGCAACAGAACTGTTAGAACAAATACCTTCATCTTCAGTTGATAGAATAGAAATTATTACATCGCCTTCAGCAAGAGAACAAGCAGACGGTATTTCAGGAATTATAAATGTGATTCTAAAAAAAGATGTAAACAAAGGTCTAAACCTGAACATCAACTCATCAGTAGGTACAAATAATAGATATGGGTTTGGGTTTGGTGGTAACTATAATTACTCATTTGTTAATGTTAGATTAAACGCCTCTAGAAATGTAATGAACATGGATAATGAGCAAAACTTGATACGGAATTTCAGCAATGGTAATATTGAAAATATTGATGCATTATATAAATTTAAAGGAAATACAGATGTTGCAGCATTAGGCTTGGACTTTTTTATTGATTCAAAAAACGAGTTGTCTTTTGAGGTAGGTTATTCCGATAATTCTCATAGTATTAATAGTAACACGCTTAGTAATAATGTAATCGGAAATTATGTTCGAGAAACAGAACACTTTCACTTAACGACTACTTTTAATGGAAACTATAGGCGAAAATTTAATGATGATGGTCATTATATAGAATTCGATTATAATCTAAGCCAAAACAACAATGATTTTCCGACTACGGATTATGAAGACGGTTCACTTTTATTTAATATAACAAATGTTTATGATAACGTATTGCACGCAGGAGCAATAGATTACGTGCTTCCTTTGAATGAAAAGGTGAAATTTGAAACAGGTGCTTCTTGGAACAAGCGCGACTTAGAATCTATTTTTAATACTGAACTCGCAGGTAGTAGTCCAACTACGGATCTTTTTAATTATGAAGAAGAAGTAGTAGGATTGTATGCACTTTCCAGTTTGGTTACCGGAAAAATAAAATGGCAAGCAGGTTTGCGTTATGAATACTTTGTATCCAAATCTAATAACAGTGAAAATTCAGATGTTTTTAAGAAAACGATTCCCGATTTATTCCCGTCATTACACATGTCTTACACTATTAATGATAAGAATACAATAAATTTAGGATATAGTAAAAGAGTCTCTCGTCCAAACTTCAGACATGTTAATCCATTTCAATTAGGTGGTCCATTTTTTAGATTTGAAGGTAATCCAGATTTACAACCGGAATACAGTGATAATATAGAATTAAATTATCAAAATACAAATGATGCGATAAGTTGGTCTATTGCTACATTTTATCGAGATAGAAAAGATGTAATTCAGCAATTCAATAGAATTGAAGGGAATTCTCAGGTTATATCTTTTAAAAACTTAGGTGTAAATAATTCGTATGGCATTGAGGCAAATACCAGTTTTAAACCAATCTCTTTTTTATCAACAGTTATTTCAGGAAACTATTATTTTACTAAAATTGATGCCGTTTCAGTGGTAACTTGGAACGATACGTATTCTTCTAATATTCAGTTAAAAAATACAGTAAAATTCAATAAAAGGTTTAGTGCCGATATTACGTATAGATATATGCCCAAAAATCAGCAGGCGTTTAACTTTATAGAACCTAGAGATCGAATTGATTTTGCTGTACGTGCAAAATTCTTTAAAAATAAATTAACTGCCAACTTACGTGTTGTAGATATATTAAATAATAATTTAATGAAAAACAATACAATTGCATCAGGTTTTACACAAAATATGGTGTGGCGTTTTCAAGGACAAACAAGAAACTATTTATTAAGCATAAAATATAAACTTTTTGACAATAGTACTTTAAAAAGAAATAGAAAAAAACGAGATTATAAACATGGTGGAACTAGTGAATAAACAAAACACATTTAACATTTAAAACTATATATTATGAAAAAATTTATCCTATTACTATTTGTAGCTTCAATTACATTTAGCGTGAATGCACAAATTATAACACCACAACCAAGTACTTCTCAGAAAATAAGCCAAACAATTGGACTAACAGATGTAATATTAGAATATTCTAGACCTTCAATGCGAGACAGAACAATATTTGGAGGATTAGTGCCTTATGATAAAACTTGGAGAACAGGGGCAAATGCAAGTACCAAAATAACTTTTAGTGAACCTGTTACCATTGGAGGAAAAGAACTAGAGGCTGGCACCTATGCTATTTATACAAAACCTAGTCTTGAAACTTGGGAAGTATATTTTTATTCAGATTCAGGTAGTCATGGAGTTCCAAGTGAATGGGACGAAGAAAAAGTATCAGCAACTGTAAAATCAGAAGTTTTTAAAATGCCAATGAGTATAGAAACCTTTACAATAACATTTGACGATATTACCAATAATACTGCAAATATGGGAATGTTATGGGAGAATGTATATGTAGCTGTTCCTATATCTGTAAATACTGACGCAACTGTTTCTAAAAGTATTGAGACAGTAATTAGTGGCCCTAGTGCTGGAGATTATTTTAAAGCAGCAGTATATTACTTAGATAATGACAAAGATATTTCTAAAGCAATAAATTGGATAGATAAAGCTATTGAAATGAGTGAAAAGCCTGCCTTTTGGTATTACAGACAACAATCGTTAATCTATGCTAAATCTGGTGATAAAAAAGGAGCTATTAAAGCAGCTCAAACTTCATTAAAATTAGCTACTGAAGCTGGAAATGACGGTTACGTGGCTTTAAATAAAAAGTCCTTAAAAGAATGGGGAGCTATAAAATAAATATTGAGTAATAAATAATAATTAATTAAAATTTAAAACAAATGAAAAAAGTAATTTTAAGTATAGTAATTGCACTAGTAACAATAGGTAGTGCTTGTAGTCAAGATGTAAGCGAAACCTTTGGAGTGCGTGGAAACTGTGGAATGTGTAAAGCAACCATAGAAAAAGCAGCAAATAACCTCGAAGGTGTAATAAAGGCCGTTTGGGATAGAGAAAACAAAAAGGTAGATGTTTCTTATGATAGCAATAAAACAAACATCTTAGAAATTCATAAAGCAATTGCTAAATCGGGATATGATACCGATTTGGTAAAAGGAGATGACAGTGTTTACGATAATTTACCGGGATGTTGTCAATATGATAGAGACATGGAAATGAGTCTTTAAAACAAAAAAAGGAGAATTATAAAGATCTTTTAATAAAGATAGCTTTTATTTCTAAAGGTGTCATAGATTTTTAATATCAGGGCTTCACAGGTTTCTATAATCTGTAAGGCCTAAAATACAATATTGAAAATCAAATAATAAAACAATTAAAGTAAAAAAAACAATCATGAAAAAAACGATTTTAAGTATTTCTATAATCACTTTAGTAATTATAGGTTGTAAGGATAACAAGGACACTCCAAAAGAAGAAGTAAAAAATACAGGTATCAACTTAGCGTTAATGGACAGCACTATAAGTCCAAAAGAAGATTTTTTTAGTTATGTAAATGGTACTTGGTTTAAAAATAATGAAATACCAGACGACAGAACACGTTGGGGTAGTTTTGATGAATTACGTAAAAATACTGATGAAGATGTATTAAAAATCATTGAAAAAGAAATGAACAATCCCAATTTAGATATTACTACGGATGCTGGTAAAGCAGTTGCACTGTACAAATCTATCTTAGATACAACTGCACGTAATGAAGCAGGAATTGATCCTATAAAAACGTATTTGCAAAAAATAAATGAAATTACTAATAGTAGTGATTTGCAAACCTATTTAACCGAAATGGAATCGGCAGGAGGCGCAGGTTTTTTTGGTGTCTTTGTAGGTGCCGATTCTAAAGATAGCAATAAAAATGTAGTGTATTTAG
>JAKITY010000104.1 GCA_021647835.1 Flavobacteriaceae bacterium
CAGAAATGTTTGAGAACTTCTCATTATCTGTAATTTCCCAAACAGCTCCTTTATAAGCTTCATGATCAATATCTTTTCCTTTCATGTACTGTATCAATTTCCCCAGTTTTTGATTTTTATTTTGTGCAATACGCATTGAATTTTGCGTGGTAGGCACACGATCGTTAAATTCCGTACAAAAACCTGAGAATCGATGAATAATTGTCTCATTTTTATGTATCACAATGAAATCATCTTCTAATTGAATCAAAGTTTGCTCTCCATCATTTTCAGGAATATAGAGAGTCCCTGCAGGAATAAGCAATTTTATATCAGATGAAGTATTGTTCACCAGCATAGAGTATACTGAATTTCCACTGTATTTTCCAATTGATTCGAATTGAGCTGTAATACTTTTATTATTGATTGCATCAAATATTGAAAATTCCCGAACAACAGGCGTTGAGGAGTTAGAAAAAATCAAGAATAAAAAAGTGGTTAAAAAAATAGTTTGAATAAATGTGGAAAGGATTGTTTTCATGGGGCTGTTTTACATTTAAACGAAAAAGTGTAATCAGGTTACATAAACACACTCTAAATAAACTATGAAAACAAAAAATGCGGCAAGTTTCCTCACCGCATTTAAAATTTAACTTGTTACTACTTATTTTGCTGCTGCAAAATTCTTCGCAACTTCTTCCCAATTCAACACATTAAAAAACGCATTGATATAGTCTGGTCTTCTGTTTTGGTAGTTTAAATAATAAGCATGTTCCCAAACATCAAGTCCCATAATTGGTTGACCTTTACAAGCCAAATCCATTAATGGATTATCTTGATTTGCTGTAGAACAAACCTCTAATTTTCCGTCAACAACACACAACCAAGCCCAACCTGAACCGAAACGAGTCGCTGCTGCTTTAGAAAAAGCTTCTTTAAATTCTGCGAAAGAACCAAATGCTGAATTAATTGCATCTGCTAATTCTCCTGTTGGCTCTCCACCACCATTTGGCGACATTACTTTCCAAAACAGGTCATGATTCCAGAATCCACCACCGTTATTTCTAACCGCTGGATTATCTTTACAACCTGCCAAGATTTCTTCGATTGTTTTTCCTTCGAACTCAGTTCCTGCAATTGCATTGTTTAAGTTGTTTGTATATCCTTGATGATGTTTTGTATGGTGTATTTCCATTGTTCTTGCATCAATATTTGGTTCTAACGCATCATAAGCGTATCCTAGTTTTGGTAACTCAAAAGCCATAAGTATATGTTTTAATTAAGATTAATAAAGTTTTATTGTTCAAAGGTAGTGAACAAATTTCATTCTTGGAAATTGATTCTGTTTATATCGGTATCAGAAATTTCGATTAATCTAATTTTTGATTAATACTTTGCGTCTTCTGGGTGTTTTTCCATAAATCGTTTCGCATCATTTACCATGTTTTTGCTCCCGCAGAAAAAAGGAACACGCTGATGTAACTCTGTTGGTTTTATTTCCATAATTCGCCTGTATCCATCAGAAGCATATCCATTTGCCTGTTCGGCAAGAAACGCCATAGGATTGCATTCATAAAGCAATCTTAATTTTCCTTTTGGGGCTTTTGAACTTGTTGGATAAATATAAATTCCTCCTTTAATCATATTCCTATGAAAATCTGAAACTAAAGAACCGATATAACGAGAAGTGTAAGGTCTGTTCTCTTTTTCTTCTTGACAAAATTTAAGATACTCTTTTACGCCTTGAGGAAATTGCACATAATTTCCTTCGTTTATAGAGTATATATTCCCGTTTTCCGGAAACTTCATATTGGCGTGTGATAAATAAAAAGTTCCAATTGCAGGGTTTAGTGTAAATCCATTTACACCATGACCTGTTGTAAATACAATCATTGTTGAAGTTCCGTACACAATATATCCTGCAGCGACTTGCTCTGTTCCTTTTTGTAAGAAATCTTCTAACTGAACCGGAGTTCCAATTGGAGTTACTCTTCTATACACCGA
Organism: Flavobacteriaceae bacterium; assembly: GCA_021647835.1. Lineage (GTDB taxonomy): Bacteria > Bacteroidota > Bacteroidia > Flavobacteriales > Flavobacteriaceae > Urechidicola. Next base: position 1,984 of record JAKITY010000104.1, read on the forward strand.
AAATATAGTTCCTACCGATACATTTACATCTACATTTGAAGAGCCGTCTAAAGGATCTATAAGCACAACATACTTGTTGTTATAACCGCCATCGCCACTTTTAATCGAAACAAAATCATCTTCCTCTTCACTTGCAACACCGCAAACTATTTGACGGTTGGTCATTGTTTGCATAAAAATATCATTAGCATACACATCTAATTTCTGTTGTGTTTCTCCTTGAATGTTCGTTTCTCCAGCAGATCCTAAAATATCGACCAATCCAGCCTTATTTACTTCATGATTTACTACTTTTGCTGCTAAACGAATTGAATTTATAAGTCGAGATAATTCGCCAGAAGAATATTTAAAGTGTTTTTGATTACTAATAATATATTCTCCAAGTGTTGAATGTTTTTGTGCCATAACTATTTTTAAACAATAGATTACAAATATCGTATTTTTTTAATTCTAAAACAGTTATTATTTATGAATTTCACAATTAGAAAAGCAAAAATAGAAGATGCTTCAGCAATTTTATCACTGATAAAGGAATTAGCAGTATTTGAAAAAGAACCTGAAGCAGTTGTCGTTACGGTTGCCGATTTAGTACGTGATGGTTTTGGTGAAAAACCATTATTTCAAACTTTAATTGCTGAAAACAAAAATGAAATAGTTGGAATGGCATTATATTATTATAGATATTCTACCTGGAAAGGAAAAACAATTCATCTTGAAGATTTGATTGTAAAACAAACTATGAGAGGTCAAAATATAGGAAGTGTCTTATATAAGGTAGTTTTGCAACAAGCGTATGATGAGAAAATTCGTAGAGTAGAATGGGCAGTCTTAGATTGGAATACTCCTGCACGTGATTTTTATATAAATTCTGGTGCAAGAATTATGGAAGGTTGGGAAACTGTTCAAATGGATGAAGAAGGGCTAAAAACATATATTTCAAATAATAATTAAGAATGAAAATTTTTAAATTTGGAGGAACATCCGTAAAAGATGCTGAAGGAGTTAAAAATCTCGCAAAAGTTTTACAACACGAAGGTTTAGAGAACACTCTTGTTGTGGTTTCAGCAATGGGAAAGATGACAAATGCTTTTGAAAAAATTGTTGACGATTATTTTGACAAAAAAGACTCAACTTCTGATGCTATTTTAACCGTCAGAAATTACCATTTAGTAATTATTAATGATTTAGATTTTAAGCAAAAAAACGCTATTTTATTTGATTTTGAGCATGTTTTTGCACAATTAAGCACTTTTTTGACTCAAAACACCTCAAAAGACTATAATTTTATTTATGATCAAGTTGTGAGTTTTGGAGAATTATTGTCCACCAAAATAGTAGGCGCTTATCTGACTGAAATTGGTATTGAAAACACTTGGATTGATGTTAGAGAATATATAAGAACTGATAATTTTTATCGTGATGCAAAAGTTGATTGGACAGAAACGGAGAAGAGAATTTCTTCAAATATTGACACTTCAAAACTTACAATAACGCAAGGGTTTTTAAGCGGAAATAAAACAAATACTACAACGCTTGGTAGAGAAGGTTCTGATTTTACAGCAGCTATTTTCGCCTATTGTTTGAATACAGAAAGTGTAACTATTTGGAAAGATGTTATAGGTGTTTTAAATGCTGATCCACGCTTTTTTAAAAACACAGAGTTCCTAAAACAAATTTCGTACAAAGAGGCTATTGAAATGGCTTTTTATGGTGCATCTGTAATACATCCTAAGACGTTAAAGCCGTTAGAAAACAAACTGATTCCGCTTTATATTCGTTCTTTTTATGAATTGGATAATAAAGGAACGGTTGTAAAAAAAGGAATAGATTTATACCCAAAAATGCCATGTTTTATATTAAAAAAGAATCAAATCTTAGTTTCTATTTCTGCACTTGATTTTTCTTTTATGGTTGAGCATAATCTACGAGACATTTTTAATTCTTTACATGACTGTAAACTAAAAGTGAATTTAATTCAAAATTCAGCATTGAGTTTTACGGTTTGTATAGAAGATTTATATGATAATTTTGACACTTTTTATAATAGTATTAAGTCTAAATATAAAGTTACTTACAATCAAGATGTTACTTTATTCACGATTCGCCATTTTGATAAAGATTCAATTGAAAGAATTGAAAAAAACAATAAAATTTTGTTAAAACAAACGAGCAGAGAGACTATTCAAGTTGTAATTCAGTAAAATTTGTACATTTGTTTCTCTTAAATTTCAAGAATTAAATGAGTTTAGTAACAGCAAAAGAAGTTGCAAGTGTTATAAATCTGGATAAATATGGGTTTATCGGAACTTTTTTTGGCTGGATATTAATGAAGGTTTTGAGAATTTCTACACTCAATAAAATCTACAATAAACACAAACATTTATCTGATTTAGAATTTTTTGATGCACTTTTAGACGACCTACAAATAAAATTTGAAATACCTGAAGAAGACTTAAATAGGATTCCAAAGGATGGTGCTTTTATAACAGTATCAAATCATCCTCTTGGAGGAATTGATGGGATTTTGCTCTTAAAACTATTGGTTAAAAAACGTCCTGATTATCGTATTATAGCCAATTTTTTATTGCATCGAATTGAACCGATGAAGCCATATATTATGGCAGTAAACCCGTTTGAAAATAAAAAAGATGCAAAATCAAGTATGGCTGGAGTTAAAGAAGCATTATTACATTTAAGAGATAATCGTCCTTTAGGAATTTTTCCAGCAGGAGAAGTATCTACTTATAAAGATGGAAAATTATTAGTTGACAAACCTTGGGAAGAAGGCGCAATTAAATTAATCAAAAAAGCAAATGTTCCTATTATTCCTATCTATTTTCATGCTAAGAATAGTCGCCTTTTCTATGTGTTATCTAAATTTAACGATACATTAAGAACAGCTAAATTGCCATCAGAATTATTATCACAAAAACAGCGAATTATAAAGGTTAGAGTTGGAAAACCAATTTCAGTAAAAGATCAAAATCAATATGAAAATATTGATGAGTTTCATGAATTTCTTCGTAAAAAAACATACTTATTAGCAAGTCCTTTTGAAAAAAAATCAATTTCTATTTCTGAGGCAGCATCAGTATTAAAATTACCCAAAGAACCTAAAGAAATTGTCTCACAAGGAAGTGTTTCTAAAATGATAAAAGAGGTAGGAAATCTTCGTGAAAATGGAGATAGAATGATGGAAAGTAGAAATTATGAAGTGTTTTTTGCAAGTGCAGATAAAATTCCGAGTATTCTTCATGAAATAGGAAGATTGCGAGAAATTACTTTTAGAGATGTTGGCGAGGGAACCAATAAATCTATCGATTTAGATGATTTTGATCAACATTATCATCATCTATTTTTGTGGGATTCAGTAAAAGATAAACTCGTTGGTGCATACAGAATGGGACTTGGAGTTGACATTTATAAAAAATATGGAATTGAAGGGTTTTATGTGCAAACACTCTTTAAATTTGAACCAGAATTATATGGGAGAATGAGTAAAACCATCGATATTGGCCGTGCATTTATCATAAAAGAATATCAACAAAAACCGATGCCGTTATTTTTTCTTTGGAAAGGAATTGTACATGTAACTTTGCGTTATCCTGAGCATAAGTATTTGACTGGAGGCGTTAGTATTTCTAACCAATTTTCAAATTTTTCAAAATCGTTGATGATTGAGTTTATGAAATCACATTATTACGACCCTTATATTGCGCAATATATTCATCCGAAAAAAGAATATAAAGTGAAGTTAAAAGATGCTGATAAAGAATTTATTTTTGATGCTACACAAGCCGATTTAAACAAATTTGATAGGGTTATAGATGAACTTGAACCTGGAAATCTTCGAATGCCTGTTCTTATCAAAAAATATATCAAACAAAATGCAAAATTAGTCGCATTTAATGTCGATCCAAAATTTAATGATGCGATTGATGGGCTTATATTTCTTCGTATTTCAGACATTCCAGAAAGCACCGTAAAACCTGTAATGGAAGAGTTTCAAGCAGAATTAGAGCGAAGAGCAGAAGAAATCTCTGACTCTAATTAACAACATGTTATTTTTAATCTATTAATATTCCAAAATTCCTTGCCAGATTTAGTCATTAATAGTAAATGTATAATTCCGAGTGCAATTGCTCCGGGCAATATATTTACTGCTATCAACTGTACAGTTTCAAAACTACTATTGTTTAAAAATTCATTAGAATAAAAAAGTGTGGAACTGTCGAGTTTAATTTTTGTAGCAATTATTAGCATTATGAATGTAAAGTGAAAACCGTTGGCAAATAAATGTAGTATATATTCCCATCTTGGCAACCCATCCATAAAACTTCGGCTCTCTTTTTCTGAATAAGCATCTAACGCTAATACTATTAAATCTAATGCTACAAGTGTTATTCCAACCCAAAAACTAATAATATCTGTGTTTAAAATTAGAAGCCATATTATTAAAGGAAACAGAATTGCTCGAACTGTGTGCGTTTTGTGCTCAAACAAACTTTCTTTTTGGTTAAACAATTCATATTTCCATAAATGTAAATACGCTCCATCGTAAGTTGCCAAAATCATAAATGCAATTAAACACATCATTGAGAAATAAAATAAAATAGTCATGCCTTTAGTTTTTATATTTCATTATAATTATTAATTAACAACATCCACTAGTTGGTGAACAAGAAGGTTCTGTTGTGATTTCCTCTTTATTTTCTGGAGCACCACATAATTCTTTTGCTTTACAATTCGTTTTTTCTATTGATAATTTAATTATAAGATTATCACCTTTTACTTCAAAATCGGATATGAATAACTGCGCTGTATGAAAAGTTGCATTACTATATTCAAATTTAACTTCAGCATCTAAAACATACGGTTTCATTTGCCCAACTTTATGTAAAATTTCTAATGCCTTGCTCACAGTCATAAACTCTGTTTTTCCCAACTCATTTGGGCTTTCCCAAAGTTGTATAATCGTTTCCTTCCAAGTGTCAGTTTGTGCTCCACAATCTACAGAATCAACTGTAATATGTTTTATTTCTGTAATATGATAATTTGCTGTAACCAATTGATTGTGTGCGTATTGAAATAATAATGATCGGTTTTTATTGTTTTCTAATAACGTAAATAATTCTTTTGTATTCATGATAGTTTGTTATATGATTATCGTAATATTACGATGATTAATGTTAATTTTTTTCAGCAACAATTAAACTTAGTTTTATTAAAAAAGGAATTAAAAACTTCTTGAAACTCTTGAAATCGTTTTATGTTAATACAATAACAGAGGCTTTTTCCTTTAAAATTTCCTTTGAGTAACCCTGCTTTATTTATTACTTGTAAGTGCTGAGAAATTGTAGGTTGAGATAAACCTATTTCATCAACAATATCACTACAAATACAATCTTTTTGTTTGCTTATATATTCCAAAATTGCAACACGTGCAGGATGCGCAAACACTTTTGCAATAAGTGCAATGTCGTTTGTACGCTTAGAGTGAATTTGAAGTTTTGACGCTCCCATAATAGTGTTGAATTGTTAAAGTGATATTGCAATATTACAATTATATATTAAATAAAAAAACTCAATTAGTAAAAAACTGAGTTTTTATGATTTTAGAACCAACCTTTTTGGTTGTTTTGATAAGTTTCTATAAATTCTTCATCAGATTTTGTAAGGTAGATAATCCCTTCTATTAAACCGATAATTCCTCCAATTCCAAACCCAATACCACAAGTAACAAATCCTAAAATAAAAGTTGCCACTAACATAATAATTCCTTCTTTGGTATAGCCAAGAATAAATTTATGTATTCCTAATGCCCCTAAAAGAATTGCTAAAATACCTGCTATAATCCTTTTACTTTCTTGATTTGTAAGGCTCTGATTTTGCGTATTACCTTTTTCGTCAACTACTTCCATATTCTTTTTGTTTGATTATTTTCTACAAAATTACTCAAAAGCACTATCAATTGGCTCCCAAAGTTCAATTTTATTTCCATCATTATCGAGAATCCAACCAAATTTTCCATAGTCATATTCTTGTATTCCACCAACAATAGTAACTCCTTCTGTTTTTAAAATTTTTAAAAGTTCAACCAAGTTTTCTACACGATAATTGAACATAAATTCTTTTTTTGATGGCTCAAAATAGTCGGTATTATCAGCAAACGGACTCCATTGTGTAGAGCATTTATTTCCATCTTTATCTTTCCACCAAAAGGTACATCCCCAATCATCGGTATCAAAACCAAGATACTTTTTATACCAATCTCTACTTACTTTTGGATCTGATGACTTAAAAAATAAACCTCCAATTCCTGTTACTCGATTTTTCATTTTTTGTCTATTTAAATTTTTTGAGTTATACGCTTAACGTCTGTTTTATTTGATTTTGATATATTGGTTTACTTTCAACCATTCTATTAATGGTTTTATGAAAGATACTGGTTTTAAATTGAGAACGATTAATTCTAAAAC
>JAKITY010000004.1 GCA_021647835.1 Flavobacteriaceae bacterium
TGTATGTGCCAATTTATCATCATTGGTAAAAATTGCGCCACCATCACCATAACATCCTACGTTTTTAGAAGGAAAAAATGACGTTGTACCAACATTTCCCATTGTTCCAGATTTCTTTTTTGTTCCATCAGAAAACGTATAATCTGCTCCAATTGCTTGTGCATTATCTTCAATTATAAATAAATTATGTTCTTTTGCAACTTCCAAAATAGCTTCCATATTAGCACATTGACCAAATAAATGAACAGGTACAATTGCTTTTGTCTTCGGAGTTATAGCCCTTTTCAAAGCGTCAATATCCATATTATAAGTATCCTCTTCAACATCAATTAAAACAGGCGTAAGTTTTAACAACGCAATAACTTCAACTGTTGCTGCAAAAGTAAAATCAACAGTAATAACTTCATCACCTTGTTCTAAGCCAAGTCCCATCATCGCGATTTGCAGCGCATCTGTTCCGTTTGCACAAGGAATGACATGTTTGATGTCGAGATATTTTTCTAAATCGGCTTGAAAACCTTTGACTTCTGGTCCGCCGATATAATATGCAGTATCTAAAACGCTTTCAAAAGCCTTGTTTACTTGTGGTTTTATATGGTTGTATTGACCAATGAGGTCAACCATTTGAATTTTTTTCATTGTGATTGATTATTTTAAGAGTAACAAAAATACGAATTATTGGTAAAATAAATTAGATACGCTTATATACATCTTCAAAAGGGATTCTAAAACGCTCTCCATAAACTCCTTCAGGTTTTCTAATTCCACATGAAACAACCATATTGATTTCGCTACCATAAGGTAAATCCAGTATTTTTTTAATTCGTAACGTATCTGCACCTTCCATTGGGCAAGTGTCATAACCTTCTGCAGCCATACTTAACATAAAGGTTTGTGCTGCAAGTCCAGCAGTTTTGTGTGCTACAATTCTCATGTCCGAAGTTCGTAATTGTCTGTAACTTGGTTTGAAAAGTCCTGCAATCCAGCTAATAGCGTATTTTATATAGCCAAATAGTCCTAAGAAGTCAGCATAAGCAAAGGGGATAATTTTGGTGTAATATGTAAAAGCAAACTTCTCTCTTGATGAGTATTCACTCATTGGTTTTTTTCCGTACATTTTCTCCAAATTCTTTCGATGTGTTTTTACGCGCTTTCTCCAAAGGTCTTTTCGTACAACAAAAACAACCATTTCTTTTGCTGTTTTAGCAGCATTTTGACCTAAGCAAGCGCCTGTTAATTTTTCTAAAACTTCTTTAGATGTAACGTGATAGAATTCCCAAAGTTGCATATTGCTACTATTTGGTGCTAAAGTTGCCTGTTCGATACACTTTTTTACAATTTCAGAATCTATTTCGACGTCTTTATCATATATACGAACAGATCTTCGATAATTTAATGCGTCAATAAAGGAAGAATTTTTTTTCATTTGGTGAAAATACGAAAAAACACCTTAAAATTAATGACTATGTGCCTTGCTGATTTCCATTATTTGATGAATATCGTCATCCATAATTTCTTTTTTTACATCAGCAAATTTTAAAAATTCGGGGTACATGATGTCTAACTGCGTTTTTGTTAATTCATAGCCAACATTTTTTGCTCTGTATGCCAATGCTGCTCTTCCGCTACGAGCAGTTAGAACGATAGAAGATTCGGTTACACCAACATCAGTAGGATCCATAATCTCGTAGGTTTCACGATTTTTTATGACACCATCTTGATGAATTCCAGAACTGTGTGAAAAAGCATTATCACCAACAACTGCTTTATTAGGTTGTACAAGCATTCCCATATGTTCTTGTACCATTTTACTGGTTCCGAAGAGCATTTGAGTGTTAATATTGGTATCTAAATTTAAGTAAGGGTGTTGCTTCATAATCATCACAACTTCTTCCAATGCAGTATTTCCTGCACGTTCGCCAATACCATTAATCGTACATTCTATTTGACGTGCGCCATTTGTAATTCCAGCAATTGCATTGGCAGTTGCCAATCCTAAATCGTTGTGACAATGACAAGATAGAATGACATTGTCAATACCTTTTACGTTCTCTTTTAGGTATTTCATTTTTGCACCATATTCTTCAGGTAAGCAATAACCTGTTGTGTCAGGAATATTTAAAACTGTTGCTCCTGCTTTTATAACTGCTTCGCAAACACGAGCCAAATATTCATTATCAGTTCTTCCAGCATCTTCAGCATAAAATTCTACATCTTCTACATAAGTTTTTGCATATTTTACAGCCTGTACAGCACGCTCAATAATTTTTTCTGGAGTAGAGTTAAATTTGTGAATAATATGTGGTTCTGAAGTGCCAATTCCTGTATGAATTCTCGGTCGTTTTGCGTACTTTAATGACTGAGCAGCAACATCAATATCGTTTTTATGAGCACGAGTAAGTCCGCAAACAGTAGCGTTTTTTATCAGTTTAGAAATTTCTTCAACCGATTTAAAATCTCCAGGACTTGAAACAGGAAAACCTGCTTCAATAACGTCAACTCCAAGCGTGTCTAACTGCTCTGCAATGATTAATTTTTGCTCAGTATTTAGTTTGCATCCAGGAACTTGTTCACCATCTCTTAGGGTTGTGTCAAAAATTTGAACTCGATTTGTACTCATTATTTAAAATATTTTATCACTTTTGAATATTCAAAAATAAGGTTGGAATTTTAGTTTGTGCATATATATAATAAAACCTATACTACATTCAGAGTCTAAAAATGGATGTAAATCATTATTAATCAATAAGATGTAATTATTATTTTACAATGTCTATACGAAAAAAAGATGTATTATTTACTTTGGTAAAATCGCTTTCTAAATCAGAAAAACGACAGTTTAAATTGTATGTTGGACGATTAGAAGGAAATTCGAATGCAAATTTTATAGCGCTATTTAATATAATGGATAAATCATTGATGTATGATGAGCATTTAATTCTTCAAAAGACGAATATCAAAAAGCAACAGCTTTCTAATTCTAAGGCTCATTTATACAAACAACTTTTAGTGAGTTTGCGTTTGAATCCTCAGCATCAAAATATAAGAAGCCAAATTAGAGAACAGTTAGATTATGCAACGATTTTGTACAATAAAGGTTTGTATAAACAGAGTTTGAAAATTTTAGACAAAGCAAAGAATATCGCCATAGAAAGCGAAGAAAATAATTTGGCTTATGAGATTGTAGAAATGGAGAAGGTTGTTGAATCTCAATATATTACACGAAGTTTGAGTAGCAGAGCAGATACACTTTCTGTGCAGGCAAAAGAGTTGACTATAAGGAATGTGATGACAAGTAAATTGTCAAACCTTTCATTACAATTATATAGTTGGTTGTTGCAAAATGGTTATGCAAAAAGTACTGAAGATATAGAAACAGTAACAAAATATTTTGAATTGCATATTCCTAAATATACAATTTCAGAATTAGGTTTTAAGGAGAAATTATTTTTGTATAAAGCATACTTATGGTACAGTTTAATTACTCAAGATTTTGTGAGTAGTTATCGATATTCTCAAAAATGGATTGATCTTTTTGATGAGTATCCTAAAATGAAAAAAATAAATCCTGTATTTTATTTGAAAGGATATAACTATTTATTAGAATCTCTTTTTATGTTGAAATACACAAAGAAATTTAAAGAAATTTTCGCTAATTTTTCTTCAGATATAGAGCACAAGAATTTTTTGTTAAATGATAATACAGAGGCAATGACTTCAGTATATTATCATCAGAATAAATTAAATAAGAATTTTTTAGACGCTAATTTCTCTGAAGGAATTGCTTGTATTCCAACAGTGTTAAAAGAGATAAATCATTTTAAAAATAAGATAGATGAACATCATATTATGGTGTTTTATTACAAAATTGGATGTATGTATTTTGGAGTTGCAGATAATGAAAATTGTATTTTTTATCTCAATAAAATTATCTCAAATAAAGAGTTGGCAATACGTGAGGACTTATTGTGTTATGCTCGTGTACTTAATTTGGTAGCGCATTATGAAGCTGGAATTGATGAAAACATTGATTTGTTAGTTAAATCTACTTATAAATTTTTAATCAAAATGGATAATCTACACATCGTGCAAAAGAAGATGATGCAATTCTTGAGAAGTTTGACTGATATGTATCCAAGTGAGTTGAAATCAGCATTTAAAAAATTACATCAAGAATTAAAACAATATGAAAATCATCCTTATGAAAAACGATCGTTCTTATATTTAGATATTATTTCATGGTTAGAAAGTAATATTGAGGGGATTCCAATTGCTGAAGTTGTGAAAAGAAAAGTCTCTCTCTAAATATTAATTTTAAAAATAATAATCATTTTTCGTTAAAATATTAAAAATAAACAATACGTTTGTAATGAATTTATGAAGAATACTATATTAAATATCATTTCTATTATTGTCTTAGTGATTATTATCACTTAGATGAATTAGGAATGTAATAATATTAACACATAAGATTATAGCCTTCCTTGAAAAAGGGAGGCTTTTTTTATGGATAAAATAATAGAGCTTTAAATGAATACGTATGATTAATGTATTTAAAAGCGAATTAAGTGTTTGAAAATAAATAAGTTAAGAGGGTTTAAAGACTTTTTAGTGTTGTAATAAAATAGAATACTCTTAAAAGAGGTGAATCTCTCAAAGTATTTTTGAACTTTATTCTAAAAAGAGAATGATAAATAAGATTTAAAAATGAAATTAAATAAACACAGTCAAAGGTTAACGCAAGATGAATCTCAGCCTGCATCACAAGCAATGTTGTATGCGGTCGGCTTGACAGATGAAGATATGAGTAAAGCTCAAATTGGAATTGCAAGTACAGGATACGATGGTAACCCTTGTAATATGCATTTGAATAACTTGGCTGCTGAAGTAAAAATAGAATGTAAAATTGCTGATCTAGTAGGTTTAGGGTTCAATACAATTGGTGTTTCTGATGGAATTTCTATGGGAACTTCAGGTATGAATTACTCGTTGGCTTCTAGAGATATTATTGCAGATTCTATAGAAACAGTTATGCACGCTCAAAGTTATGATGCCTTGATTTCTGTTGTAGGCTGTGATAAAAACATGCCTGGAGCAGTGATAGCGATGTTGCGTTTAAACCGCCCGTCAATTATGATGTATGGAGGGACGATTATATCTGGAAAATACAAAGGAAAAAAAATAAATATTGTTTCTGTATTTGAGGCTTTAGGGCAAAAAGTGGCTGGAGAAATAGATGAAAAAGAATATAGAGAAATCATAAAAAGAGCAATTCCTGGAGCAGGAGCTTGTGGAGGTATGTACACAGCAAATACAATGGCTTCTGCAATTGAATGTATGGGCTTTTCGTTGCCTTATAATTCTTCTATTCCTGCAGAAAATCCTAATAAATTATCCGAGAGCGAAAGAACTGCATTAGCAATAAAAAACTTACTAGAATTAGATTTAAAACCGTTAGATATAATCTCTAAAAAATCTATTGAAAATGCGATTACATTAGTAAATGCTTTAGGAGGTTCAACGAATGCGGTTTTACACTTTTTAGCAATAGCGCATGCTGCTGATATTGATTTTAGCTTAGATGATTTTCAGAAAGTAAGTGATAGAACTCCATTAATTGCAGATTTAAAACCATCTGGAAAATATTTAATGGAAGATGTTCATGGTGTTGGAGGAACTCCTACAGTAATGAAATATTTATTAGATAATGGTTATTTACACGGAGATTGTTTGACTGTAACAGGAAAAACATTAGCAGAAAATTTAGAAAACGTAACACCTTTAACTTTTGATGATGCGCAAGATGTGATTTATCCAAAAGACAAGGCATTGAAATCATCAGGAAATATTCAGATTTTATACGGAAACCTTGCAGAAGAAGGCGCTGTAGCGAAAATTTCTGGTAATGAAGGATTGAAATTTGAAGGAAAAGCAGTTGTTTATAATGGAGAGCAAGCAGCAAATACAGGAATATCAAACGGAGAAGTAGAAAGAGGAGATGTAGTCGTCATTAGATATGTTGGTCCAAGAGGAGGTCCTGGAATGCCAGAAATGTTAAAGCCAACTTCGTTAATTATGGGAGCAGGTTTAGGAAAATCTGTAGCATTAATTACAGATGGTCGTTTTTCTGGAGGAACTCATGGTTTTGTAGTTGGTCATATTACACCAGAAGCACAATCTGGAGGAACAATAGGGTTGTTAAAAACGGGAGATAAAATAAGTATAAATGTAGAAGAGAACTCTATCAATGTTTTAATTTCTGATAAAGAAATAGCAACTAGAAAAGAAAATTGGGTTGCTCCAGAATTAAAACACAAAAAAGGAATTTTATATAAATACGCAAAAACAGTTTCATCAGCATCTGAAGGTTGCGTAACAGATAAACTTTAATCATGAGCACACAAAAAATAACAGGAGCAGAGGCAGTAATTAAATGCCTTTTAGAAGAAGAAGCAAACCTAATATATGGTTATCCTGGAGGCGCAATTATGCCAATCTATGATGAAATATATAAATATCAAGATAAATTACAACATGTTTTAACTCGTCATGAACAAGGCGCAGTACATGCTGCACAAGGTTTTGCGCGTGCAACAGGAAAAGTTGGTGTCGCAATGGCAACTTCAGGTCCTGGAGCAACAAATTTAATTACAGGAATTGCAGATGCTCAGATTGATTCGACACCAATAGTTTGTGTTACAGGTCAAGTAACACGTCATTTATTAGGTTCTGATGCCTTTCAAGAAACAGATATTATTGGTATTTCTACACCTGTAACAAAATGGAATTATCAGATTACAAGAGCAGAAGAGATTCCTGAAGTGTTGGCAAAAGCGTTTTATATCGCTCGTTCTGGTCGTCCTGGACCTGTTTTAATTGATATTACTAAGAATGCTCAATTGGAAGAACTCGATTTTTCGTATAAAAAGTGTAAAGGAATTAGAAGTTATCAGCCAAAACCAATTATTGATGCTGCAAAAGTACAAGAAGCGGCAACTGTCATTAATAATGCAAAAAAGCCATTAATAATTTTTGGTCAAGGAATTATTTTAGGAGAAGCAGAGAAAGAATTAAAAGCATTTATTGAAAAGACAGATATCCCTGCAGCATGGACTATTTTAGGCTTGTCAGCATTAGAAACAAAGCATCCTTTGAATGTAGGAATGGTTGGAATGCACGGAAATTATGCGCCAAATGTTTTAACCAATGAATGTGATGTTTTGATCGTTTTAGGAATGCGTTTTGATGATCGAGTTACAGGAGATTTGAGTAGATATGCTAAGCAAGCAAAGGTAATTCACTTCGAAATTGATCCAGCCGAAGTTGATAAAAATGTAAAAACAGATGTTGCTGTTTTAGGTGATGTAAAAGAAACGTTAGCGCAAATTTTGCCATTGATTGATAAGAATAATCATGATGATTGGAAAGAAGAATTCAAGGAGAAAGAAGCCATAGAATTTGATAAAGTAATCAAAGAAGATTTATACCCAACAAAAGAAGGCTTGACAATGGCTGAGGTTGTTGAGCAAATAAATATTGCTTCAAATGATAATGCTATTATTGTTTCGGATGTCGGTCAGCATCAGATGTTTGCGTGTAGATATGCGAAATTTAGTCAGACAAGAAGTAATATTACTTCTGGTGGATTAGGAACAATGGGATTTGCGCTTCCTGCAGCAATTGGTGCTAAAATGGGTGTTCCAAATCGTGAAGTTGTTGCGGTTATTGGTGATGGAGGTTATCAAATGACAATACAAGAATTGGGAACTATTTTTCAAACAAAAGTACCTGTAAAAATAGTAGTGCTAAACAACGAATTTTTAGGAATGGTACGTCAATGGCAAGAATTATTTTTTGACAAGCGTTATGCATCAACCGAAATGGCAAATCCAGATTTTGTAACCATTGCAAAAGGGTATCATATTGAGGCAAATAGAGTTACGGAAAGAGAAAATTTGGTATCAGCAGTTCAAAATATGATGGCTTCAAAAGAAGCGTATTTTTTAGAAGTATGTATAGAAAAAGAAGATAATGTATTTCCGATGATTCCAACAGGAGCATCAGTATCAGAGATGAGATTAAGTTAAAATTATGGAAACAAAAGAGACATATACAATATCTATTTATACCGAAAATAATATCGGATTGTTAAATAGAATTTCAGCAATTTTCCAAAGAAGACATATAAATATTGAGAGCCTTAATATTTCAAAATCTGAAATAAAAAGTGTTTCAAGATTTACGCTGTTAGTGAAAATTACAGAAGTAGAAGTTAAAAAAATTATTGGGCAAATCGAAAAGCAAGTAGAAGTTATAAAGGCGTATTATCATACAGATGAAAATACAGTATATCAAGAATCATGTCTGTTTAAATTAAGTTCAGATTTATTGATTGATAATGATGAAATACAAAATATTATTAACGATAGTAAAACAAAAGTTATCAATGTGAATAAGGAGTTTTTCGTACTCAAAAAATCAGGAAAAAAAGAAGAAATAGAAGAATTGTATCACATTTTAGAAAAACATGGAATTATGCAGTTTGTCCGTTCAGGACGTATTGCAATTACCAAAAACAAAATGGATATATCATCAATAATAGCAACTTATAATAATTAAAAAAATGACAAATTATTTTAACACACTTTCATTAAGAAATCAATTAGCACAATTAGGCGTTTGTGAATTTATGAATAGTGCTGAGTTTTCAGAAGGAATCTCAAAATTAAAAGGAAAAAAAATCATAATCGTTGGTTGTGGTGCGCAAGGATTAAATCAAGGGCTAAACATGCGTGATTCAGGATTAGATATTTCGTATGCATTGCGTGAAGGAGCAATTAAAGAAAAACGCCAATCGTATAAAAACGCAACAGAAAATGGCTTTACAGTCGGTACTTATGAAGAACTAATTCCAACAGCAGATTTAGTGTCAAATTTAACTCCAGATAAGCAACACGTAAGTGTTGTAACAGCAATAATGCCATTGATGAAACAAGGTGCAACACTGTCATATTCTCATGGATTTAACATTGTAGAGGAAGGAATGCAAATTCGTAAAGATATTACTGTAATTATGGTCGCACCAAAATGCCCTGGTTCAGAAGTGCGTGAAGAATATAAAAGAGGATTTGGAGTGCCAACATTGATTGCTGTGCATCCAGAAAATGACCCAAATAGTGAAGGGTTTGAACAAGCAAAAGCGTATGCAGTTGCAACAGGAGGAAATAGAGCAGGAGTTTTAAATTCGTCATTTGTTGCGGAGGTGAAATCAGATTTAATGGGTGAACAGACTATTTTATGTGGTTTGTTGCAAACAGGATCTATTTTATGTTTTGATAAAATGATTGAAAAAGGGCTTGATGCAAATTATGCTTCAAAATTAATTCAATATGGATGGGAAACTATTACGGAAGCCTTAAAATATGGAGGAATTACCAATATGATGAATCGATTGTCAAATCCTGCAAAGATAAAAGCATTTGAATTATCAGAAGAATTAAAAGGAATTATGCGTCCGTTATTTCAAAAACACATGGATGATATTTTAAGCGGTCATTTTTCTAAAATAATGATGGAAGATTGGGCAAACAATGATAAAAATTTACTGACTTGGAGAGCCAAAACTGGCGAAACATCCTTTGAAAAAACTTCAGCAACAGAGCAAGAAATTTCAGAGCAAGAATATTTTGATAACGGAGTTTTAATGGTTGCAATGGTAAAATCTGGAGTGGAATTAGCATTTGAAACGATGATAGAAGCAGGGATTATTGAAGAGTCTGCATATTATGAATCATTACATGAATTGCCTTTGATTGCCAATACAGTTGCGCGCAAAAAACTATTTGAAATGAATAGAATCATCTCAGATACTGCAGAATATGGTTGTTATTTATTTGATCATGCGTGTAAGCCTTTATTGACTGATTTTATGAAAAATATAGATACTGATGTTATTGGTGAAAAATATGGAGCAGACAAATCAAATGGAGTTGATAACGAAGAATTAATTTTTGCAAACGAAAGTATCCAATCGCATCCAATTGAAGAAATTGGATATGAGTTAAGAGCCTCAATGACTGAAATGAAAAAAATAATTACGTAATAAATGGTAGTAAACTTTAAAAATAAAGATGATTTCAAATTGTTAATAACAAGAATGCTTATTTTTTTTAGGAGAATACCTTAACGACAACGAACAATTATTTGAGTTTATAACTTAATGATGTTTTAATAAAAAGCATTCTCAAAAGTCATAACTTAGTACTCTCAATTTAAATAGCAATTATATGGCAATCAAAAATATATTTCAAGACCCAAACATTCCACAAAAATTTCAAATTAACGACTTAATCATTCAAGATACATACTTGATTAATGGCGAGTTACGAAAATGGACAGGAGAAACAACTACAGTTAGTTCTGTTATTTATAGCAAAGATAACTTAGGAAATTTGGCTCCAAAAGTAATTGGTTCAATCCCAAATATGCAAGAAGAAAACGCACTTGAAGCATTAGATGCAGCAGTAAGTGCGTATGATAAAGGTCGTGGAGAATGGCCAAGAATGAAAGTTGAAGGGCGCATTAATAGTATTGAGAAATTTGTAAAAATGATGGCTGAAACTCGTGATGAAGTTGTAAAGCTCTTGATGTGGGAAATAGGAAAAAACTACGATGCAGCAACAGGTGAGTTTGACAGAACTATCGAATATATAGAAGATACAATAGACGATTTAAAAAAGATGGATAGAGAGCATTCTAATCTGCAAAAACATAGTAATGTATATGCGCAAGTGCGTAGAGGACCTTTGGGAGTTGTACTCTGCATGGGCCCTTATAATTATCCGTTAAACGAAACTTTTTGTTTGTTGATTCCTGCACTTATCTGCGGAAATACAACCGTTTTTAAACCAGCAAAACTCGGAATTCTATTACTGTCGCCATTATTAAAAGCATTTCAAGAATGTTTTCCAAAAGGAGTTGTAAACCTTATCTACGGAAGCGGACGTACATTGGCAACACCAATTATGAAAACAGGAAAAGTTGATGTGTTGGCATTGATTGGTAATAGTAAGTCGGCAAATGCCCTGCAAGGATTTCATCCTAAGCAAAATAGATTGCGCTTGGTTTTAGGGCTCGAAGCAAAAAACCCAGCAATTGTATTGTCTAACTGTAATATTGATATTGCTGTTTCTGAGTGTGTTGCAGGAGCATTTTCGTACAATGGTCAGCGTTGTACGGCAGTAAAAATAATATTTGTACATAAAGATATTGTTGAAGAGTTTAATAAGAAATTCGCTATCAAAGTATCAGAATTGAAATACGGATTGCCTTGGGAAAACGGAGTGAGTCTAACGCCACTTCCAGAGCCGAGTAAACCAGAATATATACAAGAATTGATTGACGATGCAACTTCAAAAGGAGCGAAAATTATCAATGAAAATGGAGGAGAGCGTGTTGAGAGTTTTGTGTTCCCTGCGGTTTTATATCCAACAGATACAAGCATGAGAGTATTTCATGAAGAGCAATTTGGACCTGTAGTTCCGATTACTTCTTATGATGATATCAATGAGCCTTTAGATTATATTTCTGATTCTAATTATGGACAGCAAGTAAGTCTTTTTAGTAATGATGCCAATGCACTTGCACCGTTGATTGATATGCTGGTAAACCAAGTTTGTAGAGTGAATATCAATAGTAAATGTCAGCGAGGACCAGACGTTTTCCCTTTTGTAGGGCGAAAAGATTCTGCGGTAAGTACCTTGAGTGTGCATGATGCAATTCGTTCTTTTTCTATTCGTACGTTGGTTGCTTTTAAAGGAACGGAAAGTAATAAAGAAGTACTCGATGAGTTACTTGATAACAAACAATCTAATTTTGTGAGTACGCATTATATATTGTAACTTGTAAAAGTGAAGAAACTTATTTTTATATTATTTACGATAGTTTTTATTAGTTGTAAAACTGATAAGAATGAGTTTATTGAATTAAATGAAAAAGATGCTTATTTGTTGATGAATGAGTATCTTATAAAAGATATTTCTGAAAAGAATAGAACTACTGTTTTATATGAATATCAGCTAAATATACCAAGCATTACGGTTAAGGATGTTGATGATGTAAAGAAAGAAGTTTTTTTCCCAGAAAGTATTATTGATGAAAGGTTTGTTGAAGATGTAGATGTTTCTGATATTGAAATGGAACAACCTGTCTTTCTTGAAAGGGCGGAAAAATTCACTACAAAAAAATGGAATCAAGAAAAGTTAGCAAAAATTTCATTCCTTAAAAAAAGTCATGAAGAAAAAGTAAATTATAAGACTTCACTGATGGATATTTTAAAATCAGATGGGATAATATGGGTTACTCAGATTCATAACGTTTCATATCCAATATTTTACCCTAAAGAAAAAATGGCAATTATTTATGATGAGCCTTATTATATCGATGGTATGAATTGCCTTCAACAGACTAACTATTATATCTATATTAAAGAAAAGAATGGTTGGAGAAGTTTGAAAGAATATGGGGTGACTGGAATTTATGGGACTCTATACAATTATTATAAAGATTTAGATTCACAATCTACTCACAAGCCTTCCAAATAACATCATCAAAAGTTAAATCTGATATTTTATGGGGTTGAGTGTTATTTATCTCATTGATTTTATTTAGCGTTGCAGTAAAATTTTTCCAATATATTTTTATTTGGTGCAAATAAGTCGTGTATTGCATCAAAGAACATTTCACATGCAAACAATTAGAAAATCAATTACATTTACTGACCAGCAAAATGAATGGATAAAACTACAGTTGAAAAAAGGTGATTTCACCAATGATAGTGAATATATTCGTAATTTAGTAAGAAAAGATCAACAGCAGCATTTGAAGTTAATGGAACTGAAAAATGCTATTGATGAAGGTTTTGAGAGTGGTGTTAGCATGAAATCAATTTCAGACATAATCAAAGAAGTTGATAATGAAATTGTATAAATTATCTGGCGCAGCATCAAATGATATTGTTATTATCTATAAATTTGGCATTCATCGATTTGGTTTAACTCAAGCCAAGAAATATGTGCTCTCTTTAGAGAAATTCCTTAAAGAATTAGCAGAGCGACCAGAATTAGCAAGAGATGCTTCGCTATTTGCTCATAACCTACGTTATTACAACTATAAATCATATGTCATTTTTTATCTTTTTGATGGTGATAATTCTATTTTTGTCATTAGGATATTAGGAAGTAGAATGAATTTTATTGAGCATTTGTAAGGAAGTAATTACTCACAAGCCTCCCAAATAATAGTTTCAGGAGTTGGTGCAACCACAACAACAGTTTCTTTACTCACAGGATGTATAAACTCTATTCTACGCGCATGTAGATGAATGCTTCCGTCTTTATTACTTCGTTTTGCGCCATATTTTAAATCACCTTTAATATAAGAGCCAATACTGGCTAATTGACAACGAATTTGATGATGACGACCAGTCTCAAGGTCTATTTCAAGCAAATAATAAGAATCTAATTCTTTGATAACCTTGTAATGTAGAATTGCTTTTTTAGAACCTTCCGTTTCGGTTTTAAAAGCCGTAGATTTGTTGTTTTTTGGGTTCTTTTTTAGAAAATGAATGAGTGTGTCTTGCTCTTTTTGAGGTTTGTTTTTTACAACTGCCCAATAAGTTTTATTGATAGTCTTTTCACGTAACATTTTGTTTAATCGTTCCAGTGCTTTGGATGTTTTTGCAAAAATAATAACACCAGAAGTTGGTCTGTCAAGACGGTGCACAACGCCAAGATATACATTATTAGGTTTGTTGTATTTCTCTTTGATATATTCTTTTGCAACATCACTCAAGGGTTTGTCACCAGTTTTATCGCCTTGCGTAATATCTCCTGCACGCTTGTTAACAATAATAATGTGATTGTCTTCGTGTAGTATTTGGATATTGTTTTTTGTAGAATGCATTTAATTAGTATTCAGTCTTTTGTCATTTCGAACGAGGAACGAGGAGAAATCGCATCCAGAGAATCACGTTCATTTGTGTTTGAGAAATATGATGAGATTTCTCCTATTGTCGAAATGACTCATGTATTTGTGATATTTCACCTTTCACCTTTCACCTTTCACCTTTCACCTTTGTGCCTCAGACCTTAGTTCCTTTAAACCTTATTTAATAAAATCCTCAGCAACATCAGTATTAATTTGCTCAATAAACTTTAAAACATCCTCTTTTCCCATTGCAGATTCTGATGAAGTTATAAAATGAGTAGGTACACTTTCCCAAGTTTTTAAAAGTTGTTTTTTATATTTGGTAAAGTTTTTATTTAAAGCAGAATTTCCAAGTTTATCTGCTTTTGTAAAGATAATTGCAAACGGAATCCCATTTTCGCCCAAAAACTGCATAAATTCTAAGTCAATTTTTTGCGGTTCATGACGAGAATCAACCAATACAAATGTACAAACTAACTGTTCTCTTTGCAAGAAATAATCTTTAATAAAACTCTGAAAAGTTTTTCTTTTACTTTTTGATACTTGTGCATAGCCATATCCAGGTAAATCGACCAAAAACCATTCGTCATTAATCTTAAAATGATTGATTAATTGTGTTTTTCCTGGTTTTCCTGATGTCTTTGCTAACTTTTTATGATTGGTCAGCATATTAATTAAAGAAGATTTTCCAACATTAGATCGACCAATAAAAGCGTATTCAGGAATTTTTTCGGCAGGACATTTTGAAACATCTGTATTACTGATGACAAATGTTGCAGTATTTATTTTCATAAGGTTATATCTTACGTTTATCGAGCCAGTTTATTAAGATTTTATTGAATTCATCAGGATGCTCCATCATTGGCGCATGACCACATTTATCTATCCAAAATAAGTCAGAATCTGGAAGTAATTTATTAAAATCTACTGCAACTTCTGGTGGAGTAACATTATCTTGTTTTCCCCAAATTAGGCACGTTGGTACATCCATATTTGGGATGTCATCTGCCATATTATGACGTATAGCACTTCTTGCCATTGATAAAGTTCTGAGCACTTTACTTCGGTCATTTACAAGTTCAAAAAGTTCATCGACCATTTCTTTAGTTGCTGTTTTTTTGTCATAAAAAACAGCTTCAGTTTTTTCTTTAATGTATTGATAATCACCACGTTTTGGGTAGGAATCTCCCATTGCTTTTTCGTACAATCCAGAACTTCCTGTAAGAACCATTGCCTTAATATTTTTAAGATTGTGTTTTGCAAAATACAATGATACGTGACCTCCTAAAGAATTTCCAATAAATATAACATTATCAACGCTTTTATACTCCATAAATTTTTTAATAAACTTTGCAATATGTTTTACGTTGGTTTTAATCAGTGGTAAAGTGTATAGCGGTAACTCAGGAATCAATACTTTGTATCCATTTTTAGAAAAATGAGAAGTAATTCCGTCAAAATTACTCAACGCTCCCATCAAACCATGAAGAACAATGATTGTTTGTCCTTCTCCTTCTTCAATATAACTAAATCCCCCTTCTTTTTTAAGCGTATAACTCATTTAATAAATCTCGATTTTATTTGTGGCAAATGTAGCCAATTATCAGCAAAATACGATTTTTTTAGATACATCACATATTAAAATTCTGAGGATAATTAAAAGTACTGATAATCAGTTAAATATCTCACTTATTTTTTGAAGAATAAAAGTTATCAACAAAAGTGGTGATAAGTGGTAAAAAGTGGAAATATTTTTCTACTTTTGAAAATATTACAAAAGATTGATGATAAGCCTAATTGGAACTTATGAGTGTAAAGCAGATGTCAAAGGACGTTTGATGTTGTCAGTTGCTTTAAAGAAGCAATTGTCTTCTGTGTTGCAAGAAGGCTTTGTGTTAAAACGTGCGGTTTTTCAGCCTTGTTTGGAGTTGTATCCAATGCAAGAATGGAATGATATGATGCAGAAAGTGAGTAGGTTAAATAGATTTAGAAAAAAGAATAATGATTTTATAAGACGCTTTACTGCAGGAGTTAAAATTGTAGAATTAGATGCTTCAGGAAGGTTGTTAATTCCAAATGATTTACAAAAATTTGCTGGAATTACCAAAGAAGTTGTTTTGTCATCTGCAGTAAATATCATTGAAATTTGGGATAAAGAACGCTACGAAAAAGCAATTGATGATGCAACTGTTGATTTTGGCGAATTGGCAGAACAGGTAATGGGAAATGTAATTGATGATGAGGATGGAGTATCATAATCCTGTTTTATTACACCAAAGTATTGATGGTTTAAATATCAAACCAAACGGAATTTATGTTGATGTAACTTTTGGTGGAGGCGGACATTCAAGAGAAATTTTAAATCGATTGAATAATGAGGGAAAGTTGTTTGCTTTTGACCAAGATAAAGATGCGCAAGATAACGTTATAGATGATGCGCGATTTACTTTAGTTCCTGAAAATTTTAGATATGCAAAAAGGTTCTTGCGATTTTACGGAATAAAAAAAGTAGATGGAATACTTGCTGATTTAGGAGTTTCATCACATCAGTTTGATGAAGCTGAACGAGGGTTTTCTACTCGTTTTGATGCGGAATTAGATATGAGGATGAACCAGAATGATGAAATATCGGCATTTAAAATTGTGAATGGTTATAGTGAAGAGGCGTTGAGTGCAATTTTTTTTAATTATGGTGAACTGAGAAATGCAAGAGCGTTGGCTAAGAAAATTGCAAATGCAAGATTGGAGAAAAAGATTAAAACAAGTTTTGATTTAAAAGAAATTTTACAACAGTTTTTACCTAAAGCAAAGGAACATAAAATATTGGCTCAAATTTTTCAAGCGATACGAATTGAAGTGAATCAAGAGTTGGAAGTGTTGAAAGAATTTTTGGTGCAAACTCCAGAATTACTCAATGAAAATGGTCGATTGAGTGTGATTTCATATCATTCTTTAGAAGATAGATTGGTAAAAAGATTTATCAGAAACGGACAGTTTGAAGGTGAGCCTGAAAAAGATTTTTATGGAAATTTTGAAGTTCCGTTAAAGAAAGTTGGGAAATTAATAATTCCGTCACGAGAAGAAACAAAGAAAAATAATAGAGCGAGAAGTGCAAAATTAAGAATAGCAGTAAAAGTGTAAATGGGAAAAGTAAAGCGAAATATTTACAATGTTTTGAAAGGAAAATTCCTTGTAAGCGATGATGCTTTTAAAAATTGGAGGATGATTATATACGTAGTATTTCTACTACTGTTTATGATTTCTCGTTCGCATAGCACAGATAAGAAAGTAATAAAAATAGCTCAGTTAAACAGCGAAATTAGAGAATTAAAGGCTGAGTTTATAGATGCGAGGACAAAGGTCATGCGATTGGAACTTGAATCAGTAGTGCAAAAAAAAGTAGTAGAGCGTGGATTGCTGCCTTCAAAAAATCCACCAAAAAAAATTAAAGTCATAAATAGAAAAGTAGATTAAGTTGGCAGCAGAGAAAAAAAACATACTGAGTAGATTATATATTTTCTTTGTCTTCTTGACCTTATTTTTTATTGCAATAATCTTCAAACTTACCAATATTCAATATGTAGAAGGCGATAGATATCGAAGCCTTTCTATTCAGCGCACCATAAAAAACGATACCATTCAAGCAAATCGAGGAAATGTATATGCAGATGATGGTAGTTTGTTGGCGACTTCTATGTCGAGGTATGAAATTAGAATGGATGCTTCAAAGCCTGATGATTCAAAAGTTTTTGAAGAAAATATTCAAGAGTTATCTGTTGAGTTGTCAAAAATGTTGGGTAAAACATCAGATTATTATGTTCGACTGATTCGCAAGGCAAGAAACAGAGTGCCAAAACCAAATAGATATTTACTAATAGCTCGAAATATTGGGTATTTAGATTATCAGAAAATGAAAGCCTTTCCGATTTTTAATTTAGGAATGTATAAAGGAGGTTTTATCGCAGAGCAATCTACAAAACGTGAACATCCTTTAGGGAAAATTGCTGAGCGTACTATTGGTTATGATGATTATCGTGGTGCTCCTGGAATTGAAGGCGCATATAAAAAGCATTTGAAAGGGGGTTATGGAGTAAGAAGAAAACAACGAATTGCGCAAGGTCAATGGAAACCAATTAGTGATAATAATGAAGTAGAGCCTCAAGACGGAAGAGATGTAATCACAACTATTAATGTGAATATGCAAGATATTGCGCATCATTCTTTGTTAAGGCAATTGGAATACTACGAAGCAGAACATGGTTGCGTTGTAGTGATGGAAACCAAGACAGGAGAAATCAAAGCAATTTCAAATTTAGGAAGAGGAAAAAGCGGTAAGTATTACGAAAAAAGGAACTATGCTATTTGGGAATCTCATGAGCCTGGATCTGCATTTAAATTAATGTCAATGGTTGCTGCATTGGAGTTAAAGGCGATAGATTCGAGTACAGTTGTTGATACGGGAACTGGTAAATACAGAATTTATGGTAGAAGCATTAGTGATTCGCATGAAGGAGGTTACGGCAAGATTTCTGCCGCAAGAGCATTAGAAGTGTCATCTAATATTGCTTTTGCTCGTTTGATAGATGAAAACTTCAATAAAAATCCAAATAAATTTATCAATCAGTTAAAGAAAATGCATCTTAATGAGCGTTTAGGCTTGCCATTAAAAGGAGAAGGAATTCCTAATATTCCTGCTCCAGGAGATGAAATATGGAGTAAAAATGCCTTGCCTTCTATTGCCTATGGCTATAATTTAAGCCTTACGCCATTACAAATACTTACTTTTTATAACGCAATTGCCAATAACGGTGAAATGGTAAAACCGCGATTGGTAAAAGAAATTCGTTCTTGGGATAAAAAAGTAAAGGTTTTTGAAAAAGAAGTCATCGATTCTAAAATATGTTCTGATGCGACTATAAGTAAAGTCCAAGAGATGTTGAAGAATGTTGTTGTTAGAGGAACGGGAAAAAAACTATATGATGCTAATTTTTCAATGGCTGGAAAAACAGGAACAGCACGAACGGAATATAGAAATTTTGAAGAATGGAAAAAAGATAGGAAATATATTTCATCGTTTACAGGATATTTTCCTGCGGATAATCCTAAGTATTCATGCATTGTAGTAATTCACAAGCCAAACCTTGAAAAAGGATATTATGGCGCAGATGTTTCTGGACCAGTTTTTAAAGACATTGCACAAAAAATATACACAGACGCACCACTTTTAAAAGAAATCATTAATAAAGAACCGCAGTTTGCGAGTGTAGATAATGATTTTGAGAAATACAATAAAGCATCAGAAAAACAATTTAAAACAATGCCAAATGTTACAGGAATGGTTGGGATGGACGCTGTGTCATTACTAGAGAACTTAGGATTGAAAGTAACATTTATCGGAAATGGAAAAGTGAGAAATCAATCTATAAAAATTGGAGAAAAAGTAGTGAAAGGGGCAATTATAAAATTAGAATTAGCATAATGCAATTATTAAAAGACATATTGTATAAAGTTTCTGTAAACGCTGTTTATGGAACTACAGATATGTCTGTAAATGCAATTGTTTTTGACTCTCGAAAAGTAGAAAAAAACTGTCTTTTTGTTGCGCAAAAAGGCGTTACTGTTGATGGTCATAAATATATAGAAAAAGCAATAGAATTAGGAGCGATTACAATTGTTTGTGAAGATATTCCTGCAAAATTAACGAAAGGAATCACATACATTCAAGTTGGTGATTCTAATACTGCTTTGGCAATTATAGCGTCTAATTTTTATGACAATCCATCAAAAAAATTAAAACTCGTAGGGATTACAGGAACCAATGGTAAAACTACCATTGCGACCTTATTATATAATTTATTCAGAAAGTCAGGTTACAAAGTCGGATTGCTTTCAACAGTGAATGTTATGGTTGATGAAACAGAATATGCAGCAACGCATACAACTCCAAATTCTGTTTCAATCAATCATTATTTACACGAAATGGTTGAAGACGGTGTTGATTACTGCTTTATGGAAGTGAGTTCTCACGGAATTCATCAAAGAAGAACAGAAAGTTTACATTTTTCAGGAGGAATTTTCACCAATTTATCACACGATCATCTCGATTATCACGCATCGTTTGCAGAATATAGAGATGTCAAAAAATCATTCTTTGATAATTTGTCAAAAACAGCCTTTGCATTGGTAAATGAAGATGACAAGAATGGGAAAATAATGTTGCAAAATACAAAAGCAAATAAAGTTTCGTACGCTTTAAAGTCAATGGCAAATTATAAAGTAAGGATTCTTGAAAACCGTTTTTCAGGCTTATTTTTAAATATTGATGGAGCCGAAGTTTGGGTAAAACTAATTGGAAGTTTCAATGCGTATAATTTATTAGCAATCTATGCTACGGCAGATTTATTGGGCTTAGAAAAAATGGAAACACTCAGATTGATGAGTGAATTAGAAAATGTTTCAGGACGTTTTCAATATTTTATTTCTGATGAAGGAATCACTACGATTATTGACTATGCGCATACTTCAGACGCTTTAAAAAATGTGTTGGAAACGATAAATGATATTAGAACAGGAAATGAAAAAGTGATTACAGTTGTTGGTTGTGGAGGCGATAGAGATAAGACCAAGCGTCCAAAAATGGGATATATAGCATCAGTTTTAAGTACACAAGTAATTTTTACTTCTGATAATCCTCGAAGTGAAAATCCGCAGACAATAATAGACGAAATAGAAAAAGGAGTTGAGCCTCAAAACTATAAAAAAACCCTTTCGATTGTTAATAGAGAGCAAGCAATTAAAACCGCAGGAAAATTGGCAGACAAAGGAGATATTATTCTCATTGCAGGTAAAGGGCACGAAACATATCAAGAAATAAATGGCGTTCGATTAGATTTTGATGATTATAAAAAAGCCAAAGCAATATTAAAAGAATTACAGAAGTAAGATGTTATATTATTTATTTGAATACATAGAAAATCACTACCAATTAGCAGGAGCAGGACTTTTTCAGTTTATCACGTTTCGTGCCGCAATGGCTTTTATCTTTTCATTATTGATTTCTACAATCTACGGAAAAAAGATTATCAATTATCTGCGTAGAAAACAAGTTGGAGAAACAGTAAGAGATTTAGGACTTGACGGTCAAAAAGAAAAAGGAGGAACGCCAACAATGGGAGGAATTATTATCATTTTGGCAACCTTGATTCCAGTTTTCTTATTTGCGAGAATAGACAATATTTACATTATTCTTTTGATAATCACAACATTATGGATGGGAGCGATTGGTTTTGCTGATGATTATATGAAGATGAGAAAAAAAGACAAAGAAGGCTTAAAAGGACGTTTTAAAATATTAGGTCAAGTTGGACTTGGAATTATTGTTGGATCAATACTTTATTTTAATGATGATGTAACAATAAAAGAAGAAATACCTCAAGGAATTGTGCAACTCGCCGATAATGGAACCCCAAAAATATTCGGCGAAGCGCACAAATCAACAAAAACAACAGTGCCATTTTTTAAGAATAACGAGTTAGATTATTCTACAGCATTGAGTTGGTTGGGTGACGGTTATGAGAAGTATGCTTGGATTGTTTTCATTTTAGTTGTGATATTTATCATTACAGCAGTTTCAAATGGAGCAAATCTCACTGACGGAATTGACGGTCTTGCCGCAGGTTCATCAGTAATAATAGTTGCAACACTCGGCATTTTTGCATGGATTTCAGGAAACATCATTTTCGCAGATTATTTGGATGTAATGTACATTCCAAATTCAGGAGAAATGGTGATTTTTATCAGCGCATTTGTAGGCGCTTTGATAGGTTTTTTATGGTACAACACGTTTCCTGCACAAGTATTTATGGGAGATACAGGAAGTCTAACTATTGGTGGTATTATAGCCGTTTTGGCAATTTCAACACGTAAAGAATTGTTGATACCAATATTAGCAGGAATATTTCTAGCAGAAAATTTATCAGTGATTTTACAAGTAAGTTATTTTAAATACACACGTAAAAAGTATGGTGAAGGAAGACGAATTTTTAAAATGTCACCATTACATCATCATTATCAAAAATCAGGTTATCACGAAAGTAAAATTGTAACTCGATTTTGGATTGTAGGAATTTTATTGGCAGTATTAACGATTGTAACGTTGAAGTTGAGGTAATTTTGAATTACGATTGTTGAAATTAAAGTATAAGAAGCATGTCGAATAACGAGAATCAAAATCGAAAATCGAAAATCGAAAATCAAAAATTGATTATTCTCGGAGCAGGAGAAAGTGGTGTTGGAACAGCAATTTTAGGCAAGAAAAAGGGGTTTGATGTTTTTGTTTCAGATAATGGAGCAATCGCAAAAAAATATAAACAAGTTCTTTTAATTAATGAGATACCATTTGAAGAAAAGGGACATACAGAAGCACAAGTTTTAACTGCTGATGTAGTCATGAAAAGTCCAGGAATTCCAGACACAGTTCCGATGATAAAAAAGTTGAACGAATTGGGAATTAAAGTGATTTCTGAAATAGAATTTGCATCACAATTTATCGATGCTACTATTGTTGGAATTACAGGATCAAATGGAAAGACAACAACAACACTATTGACGCATCATATATTAAAAAACGCGAATTTAAATGTTGGAGTTGCAGGAAATATAGGGGATAGTTTTGCGAAGCAAGTAGCAGAAAATCAACATGATAAGTATGTGTTAGAACTGAGTAGTTTTCAGTTAGATGGAATTGAAAAATTCACACCACACATAGCAATTATAACCAATATTACACCAGATCATTTAGATAGATATGATAATAAATTTGAAAATTATATCAATTCTAAATTTAGAGTAACAATGAATCAAACCAAAGACGATTATTTGATTTATGATGGAGATGATGAGGTAATTAATGAATGGTTAAAGAATAATAAAACAGAAGCACAATTGTTACCTTTTTCAATAGAAAAATCAGTAGATAAAGGAGCGTTTATAAGGGATAATAATATAATAATAAAGATTAATACAAACGAATTTAAGATGGGAATTACATCATTAGCATTACAAGGAAAACACAATGTCAAGAACTCAATGGCTGCAGCAATGACAGCGCAGTTGTTGAAAGTTAGAAAAGAAACAATTAGAGAAAGTTTAGAAGACTTTGAAGGCGCTGAACATCGTTTAGAAAATGTGTTGAAAATTAGCGGAGTTCAATATATCAACGACTCAAAAGCAACAAATATCAACGCAACATTTTATGCGTTAGATAGTATGAAAACACCAACAGTTTGGATTGTTGGAGGCGTAGATAAAGGAAACGATTATTTTGATTTGATGCCTTTGGTTCGCGAAAAAGTAAAAGCAATAATTTGCTTAGGTGCTGACAATCATAAGATTGTAAAAACATTTGGAAATGTAATTGATTTGATTGTAGAAACAATGGGAGCAGAAGAAGCTGTAAAAGTGGCTTATAAAATTGCCGAAAAAGGCGATACTGTTTTATTATCTCCAGCGTGTGCAAGTTTTGATTTATTTGAAAATTATGAAGATAGAGGACGTCAATTTAAACAAGCAATAAGAGAATTGTAAGAATGAGTAGTATCATCAAAAATATAAAAGGAGATAGAGCAATTTGGGCAATTATTGTAATGCTTGCCATTTTCTCATTTATGCCAATTTACAGCGCAAGTACCAATTTGGTATATGTTGTAGGTTCGGCATCAAGCACTTTTTCTATTTTGATGAAACATGCTTTTTTATTATTAATGGGTTTTATTATTCTCTATGGTGTTCATAAAATTCCGTATAGATATTTCAGTGGCGGATCGGTCTTAATGTTACCCTTAGTTTTTTTACTATTATTATATACCTTGATTCAAGGCGATACTATTGGCGGCGCAAATGCAAGTCGTTGGATACGCATTCCGTTTGTAGGAATAGGCTTTCAAACATCTACCTTGGCTGGACTTGTATTGATGACTTATGTTGCAAGATATTTGGCAAGAAACAAAGATAAAGAGATTGTTTTTAAAGAAAGCTTATGGATTTTATGGCTTCCAGTTGCAGCAATTTTAATATTGATTTTACCTGCCAATTTCTCTACAACAGCTATTATTTTCACAATGATTTTAGTGCTTGTTTTTCTTGGAGGATATCCAATAAAATACATTCTATATATTCTCGGATTTGGGCTAATCTTTTTATCCTTTTTTGTGCTGACAGCAAAAGTATTCCCTAAAATAATGCCAAATCGTGTTGATACTTGGATAAGTAGAGTTGATAATTTTTCTAATAAAAATGCTGAAGAAGCTTATCAAGTAGAAAAAGCAAAAATTGCCATTGCAACAGGAGGAATCGCAGGAAAAGGTCCAGGAAAAAGCGTACAAAAAAACTTTTTGCCACAATCGTCATCAGATTTTATTTATGCAATTATAGTAGAAGAATATGGTTTGCTTCTTGGTGGAATTGGCGTTGTATTAGTCTAT
Source organism: Flavobacteriaceae bacterium (assembly GCA_021647835.1). GTDB lineage: Bacteria > Bacteroidota > Bacteroidia > Flavobacteriales > Flavobacteriaceae > Urechidicola. The sequence continues at coordinate 24,468 of JAKITY010000004.1, forward strand.
TTTTTATTGCTATTTCGGATTATGATGGTCGCCAAAAAAGCACAGACAATCTTCGCAACATTATTGGTTGTAGGAGTTGGATTACCAATCATTTTTCAAGCCTTAATTAATATGGCAGTTGCCGTAAATATTTTGCCAGTTACAGGACAAACATTACCATTAATAAGTAGTGGAGGAACTTCAATTTGGATGACATGTTTCGCTATCGGAATGATATTGAGCGTGAGTTCAGCCAAAGATGAATCGCCTACAAACTTAGAACACGATAATCCTTTAAATATTCTCCATGAAACGAGCATCTAAAATTTTTATATATAAAAAGGATATTAATAGCGAACAGCATGTGCTTCCTCTAAAAAATATAATGTGTACATGAAACGATCGATTAATATTCTATTGAGTGGCGGTGGAACTGGAGGACACATCTATCCTGCAATTGCAATTGCAAACGAATTAAAGGCACGATTTCCTGATGCTAAATTTCTATTTGTTGGAGCAAAAGACAGAATGGAAATGGAAAAAGTGCCACAAAACGGATATGAAATAAAAGGACTTTGGATTTCAGGAATACAACGAAGTTTGTCATTAAAAAACTTATCCTTTCCTTTTAAATTGGTGAGCAGCCTTTGGAATGCACGAAAGATTGTAAAACAATTTAATCCTAATATAGTGATAGGAACAGGAGGCTTTGCGAGTGGTCCAACGTTATTCGTGGCAAGTAAAAAAGGTATTTCGACTTTAATACAAGAGCAAAATTCTTTTCCAGGAATTACAAATAAATTATTGGCGAAAAAAGTAGCTAAAATTTGCGTTGCTTATGATAATTTAGAGCGATTTTTTCCTTCGGATAAAATTATTAAAACAGGAAATCCGGTACGTCAAGATCTATTGGAAATATCAAAAAACAGAAGTGAAGCACAACAGTTTTTTAAGTTAGATGAAACTAAAAAAACACTACTTGTTTTAGGAGGAAGTTTAGGTGCTCGTAAGATAAATCAGTTTATAGAAAGTCAAATTGATTGGTTTGTAGCGCAAGGAATTCAAATGATTTGGCAAACAGGAAAACTGTATTATAACGATTACAAAAAGTATGACAAGTTAGAAGGAGTGCAAACACATTCATTTTTGAATAATATGAATTTCGCCTATTCATCTGCCGATTTTATTATCAGTCGAGCAGGAGCAGGATCAATCTCAGAATTGTGTATCGTAGGTAAGCCAACAATTTTTATTCCATCACCAAATGTTGCAGAGAACCATCAAGTGAAAAATGCGCAAGCAGTTGTTGAAAAAGATGGCGCGATACTGATTGAAGAAAAGAATTTGTCAGTATTTCAAAACATTTTTGAAAGTTTATTAAAAGATGATAATTTACAAGAAAAATTGAGTCATAACATCAAAAAATTAGCATTACCAAACGCTACAAAAACGATTGTTGACGAAATAGAAAAGTTGATAAAATGAAACCACAAAGTTCACAGAGTTGTACGCAAAGAGCACAAAGTGAATTTTAGGTTAAAAATAAAAAAACTCTGAGAACTCTGTGTAAAACTTTGTGTTCTCTGTGGTAAGAAAGAAAAGAATGAATCTAAAACACACACATAATATTTACTTTATCGGCATTGGCGGAATGGGAATGAGTGCTTTAGCACGCTATTTTGCTATGAACGGTAAAAATGTGGCTGGTTTTGATAAAGTGCAAACTAAAATTACAGATTCACTACAAGAAATTGGAGTTAGAATCCATTTTCAAGATTCGGTTAATTTAATTTCTGATGAATTTAAAGATTCAGCAAAAGCATTGATTGTTTATACGCCTGCAATTCCAGAAAATCATTTAGAGTTGAGTTATTTTAAATCAAATGGTTTTAATGTGATGAAACGAGCAGAAGTACTTGGTAAAATAACAGAGAATACTATTTGTTTAGCAGTTGCTGGAACACATGGAAAAACAACAACTTCGGCAATTTTAGGGCATATTCTGAAAGAAAGTAGCGTAAATGCAACCTCTTTTTTAGGTGGAATTTCAGAAAATTACAATTCTAATTTGATACTTGGTGGAACAGAAATTTCGGTGGTAGAAGCAGATGAATTTGATCGTTCGTTCTTAAAGTTATCACCAAATATTGCTTGTGTAACATCAATGGATGCTGATCATTTAGACATTTATGGTCAGGCAAGTGCGTTAGAAGATTCGTTTAAAGAATTTGCAGATAAAGTTTCAGATACACTAATTGTTTGCAAAGGATTGCCATTAAAAGGCTTGACGTATGCAGTTGATGAAAAGGCAGATTATTATGCTGATAATATTAAAATAAAAAATGGTGTTTACATTTTTGATGTAAAAACGCCCACAGAAATAATTACAAATGTGGAGTTCAATCTCCCAGGAAAACACAATGTGCTAAATGCTGTAGCTGCTTTGGCAATGGCAAATAATTATGGAGTTTCACTTCAGTCTATTGCCAAAGCATTACTTTCTTTTAAAGGTGTTCAGCGCAGGTTTTCGTATAAAATAAAAACAGATAGTTTGGTTTTGATTGATGATTATGCACATCATCCAACAGAAATAAACGCAGTTGTGAGTTCGGTTAGAGAAATGTATCCGAATCAGAAAGTTTTAGCCGTTTTCCAGCCACATTTATTTAGTAGAACAAGAGATTTTGCAGATGATTTTGCAAAAAGTTTATCACAATTTGACGAACTTATTTTACTTGATATTTATCCTGCAAGAGAATTGCCAATTAAAGGTATTACTTCAGAATGGTTGTTGAATAAAATTAATATGGAAAATAAGAGGTTATCTGCCAAAGAAGACTTGCTAGAAAATGTAAAAAAATCAAAAGCAGTAGTAAAAGTGATGATTGGCGCAGGAGACATCGGAGAATTGGTTATGGATATTAAAGAAGGTTTAGAAAATGAAAATTAATTGGAACTACATAAAAGGGAGCTTGTTAATAGTGGTAATGCTATTTCTTTTTGGCTTTTCCAACCATCGAAATACAAGTAAAAAAGTGCAAAGTGTTGACGTGAGATTTGAGCAAGGAGAGAACCTTTTTATGAATTATGAAATGGTTAATAAGTTGTTAATACAAAATGGAAGTCATGTTAAAAACCAAGCAAAATCCTTAATAGATTTGAATAGTTTGGAAAAACAAGTTTTGGCACATCCAATGGTTGAAGATGCAACTACATTTTTAACGATAGATGGACAATTAAAAACAAGTGTTAAACAGCGTACACCAATCGGTAGAGTTAATATAAACTCAAAATCATATTATATTGATAGACAAGGAGAAAGGATGCCTTTGTCGAGTAATCATTCAGCACGTGTACCAATCATAACTGGGGTTTTAAGTAGTGAAAGCACAGATGATTTATATAAACTTTTAATGTTTATTAAACAGGATGAATTTTTGCAAAAACAAATAGTAGGAATTCATAAATCTGCCGAAAATGATTTTTTATTGATGACAAGAATTGGAAGTCATAAAATAAATTTGGGTAGAATAGAGAATTTAGAAGTGAAATTTAAAAATTTAAAAACGTTTTATAATCACACAATGACAAATAAAACAATTGAAAATTATAAAATGATAAATTTAAAATACAACAATCAAGTTGTATGCACTAAAAAAGAACGAAATGGAGCGTAATGATATTTCGGTAGGATTAGATATTGGAACAACGAAAATTGTTGCAATGATTGGTCGTAAGAATGAGTATGACAAAATCGAGTTACTCGGTATCGGGAAAGCCAAGAGTTTAGGTGTTCATAGAGGAGTTGTTAATAATATTACGCAAACAATTCAATCTATACAACAGGCTGTTGATGAGGCAATTGCCGTTTCAGGAGTTCAAATTTCTGATGCTATTGTTGGTATTGCAGGCCAGCATATAAGAAGTTTGCAGCATAGTGATTATATCACAAGACCAAATTCTCAAGAAGTTATTGATGAAGCAGATTTAGAAAAATTAGAAAGTCAAGTCCATAAATTAGTAATGCTTCCAGGAGAAGAAATTATTCATGTATTGCCTCAAGAATTTAAGGTTGATGGTCAAGCAGAAATAAAAGAACCTATTGGTATGTACGGCGGAAGATTAGAAGCCAATTTTCATGTAGTTGTTGGTCAAGTTTCTTCTATCAGAAATATTGGAAGATGTATAAAAAGTGCTGGATTGAGTTTAGCAGGAATTACGCTGGAGCCTTTGGCGTCAGCAGATGCAGTTTTGAGTCAAGAAGAAAAAGAAGCAGGAGTTGCATTGATAGATATTGGCGGAGGAACAACAGATTTGGCAATTTTTAAAGACGGTATTATCCGTCATACAGCAGTAATACCGTTTGGTGGAAATGTAATTACCGAAGATATTAAAGAAGGATGCTCAATCATTGAAAAACAAGCAGAATTATTAAAAACGAAATTTGGCTCGGCTTGGCCTGGAGAAAACAAAGAAAATGAAATTGTTTCAATTCCAGGATTGAGAGGAAGAGATCCAAAAGAGATTACGTTAAAAAATCTTTCAAAAATAATTCATGCACGAGTTGTAGAAATTATTGAACAGACTTTTGTGGAAATCCGTAATTACGGACATGAAGAGTCAAAGAAAAAATTAATTGCAGGTATTGTGTTAACTGGTGGAGGCGCACAATTGAACCATATTAAGCAGTTGGTTGAATATATCACAGGAATGGATACAAGAATTGGCTATCCAAACGAGCATTTGGCAGGAGATTCAGAAGAAAGTATTTCAAGTCCTATGTATGCAACAGCAGTTGGATTGTTAATGAAAGGACTGAGAGATAAAAAGAAGATGAAAGAAAAAATTGTTGCAGTTCAATCTGAAGAAAATTCAGATGGAGACCAAGCGCAAATAAATGAAGAAGAGACAATAAAAATAGAAAGAAAATCACTTTTTGAACGATGGTCAGACAAGTTCAGAGAGTTTTTAGATAACGCAGAATAATAACAATATATAGTACCTACTAAACTATGGATAAATTTAATAACATTTTATTTGATATGCCAAAAAACCAATCAAATGCCATCAAGGTAATTGGAGTTGGTGGTGGAGGAAGTAACGCAGTAAACTACATGCTTTCTCAAGGTATCAATGGCGTAGATTTTGTAATCTGTAATACCGATGCGCAAGCACTTCAAAACAGTCAAGTACCATTAAAAATTCAGTTAGGAGTTACACTTACTGAAGGTCTTGGTGCAGGAGCAAACCCTGAAGTTGGTAAACAATCAGCTTTAGAAAGTGAAGAGCAAATCAAAGAAATGTTGGGAAGTAATACCAAAATGGTATTTATCAATGCAGGAATGGGCGGAGGAACTGGAACAGGCGCCGCACCTGTGATAGCAAAATTTGCAAGAGAACTTGATTTACTGACTATCGGAGTTGTTACGATTCCATTTTCATTTGAAGGGAAAACACGTAATGAACAAGCGCAAAAGGGTATTGAAGAATTGCGTAAACATGTAGATTCATTGGTTGTTATTAATAATAATAAATTAAGAGAAGTTTACGGAAACTTAGGTTTTAAAGCAGGTTTCTCTAAGGCAGATGAAGTATTGGCAACAGCATCAAGAGGAATTGCAGAAGTAATTACACATCATTATACTCAAAATATCGATTTAAGAGATGCTAAAACAGTACTTGCTAATAGCGGAACAGCAATTATGGGTTCTGCAAAAGCATCAGGAAAAAACAGAGCAGAAGAAGCAATTGTCAAGGCGTTAGACTCTCCTTTGTTGAATGATAATAAAATTGAAGGAGCGAAGAATGTATTACTGTTGATTGTTTCTGGAAGTGAAGAAATTACAATTGATGAAATAGGAGAAATTAACGATTACATTCAAGCAGAAGCTAAAACGAATGTAAATATTATTATGGGAGTTGGCGAAGATACTTCTTTAAACGATTCAATTGCTGTAACGATTATTGCAACAGGTTTCCATAAAGATCAACAACATCAAATTTCAAATGTTGAGGCTAAGAAAATTATCCATGCACTTGAAGAAGAGCAAGAGGTAACTTATGATTTTTCTAAAAATGATGAATTAACTCCTTCGCAAGAAGAAGTTATAATTCATGTTTTAGAAGACGATGCAGAGGATACAGTATTTTCTTTAGATAATACAAAAATAGAAGAAGAAATAGAGTTGATTCCAACATCTGAACTTATAAAAAATATTGAAGTTGTGTATGAAGAAGTTGAAGTTATACATGAAAAAATGGATGATTTTATAATCACATCAGTAGTAAAAGAGATTGAAGTAAATGACTTTGAAGAAATAACTGCGGATAAAACTGATGAAAATCAAACGGTATTTACATTTGATTTACCACTTTCGAAAGATAAAGAATCAGAAGAAAATATTGATATCAACGAAATAGAAGTTGTAGGTCATGTTGTTGTAAAACCAACAGAAATAAAAGAGGAGCAAGTTTATTTTGAATTAGAAGATCACAATAAAGTTGAAGAATCGTTGAATACCGCAATAAAAAAGGTTGCAGTTAAAGAGAAGGTTGAGGAAGAATTGCAATTTAATGTTCGTACAGAACCTGTAAAAGAAGTTGAGTCACCAAGTACTGAAGAAGTATCGCCGTTGCATTTAACTATTTCTGAACTGCAAAGTCGTTCTCAAGATAGAAAAGAGAAGATGAAGCAGTTTAATTATAAGTTTAATAATAAATTGAATCAAAATATTGATGAAATAGAACGTGAACCTGCATATAAGAGAATGGGTGTTGAGTTAGATGAAGCAACACTTTCGTCAGAAATAACACAATCAAAAACAACATTAGGTGTTGATGAAAATAATGATTTGCAATTTCGTTCAAACAATTCTTTTTTACATGACAATGTAGATTAAGTAAAACCCAAAGACGACTAACCCCAATAAAACTCGATTTTTTTCATTAATGATGAAATTATTTCGAGTTTTTTTTATCTTCGCAACCTAAAGAAAACAAGAGATGAGTTTACAGTCAAAAATAATGGAGCAAATGAAAGCAGCAATGAAATCTAAAGATAAAGTTGCGTTACAATCATTACGAGCAATCAAATCAGAAATATTATTGGCAAACACAAAAGGAGGAGATGTTGGTTTTTCTGAGGCTGATGAAGTAAAATTATTGCAAAAATTAGTAAAACAACGTAAAGATAGTGCTATACTTTATGCGGAACAAGGTCGCCAAGATTTAGCGGAGCCAGAATTAGCAGAAGCAGCAATTATTTCACAGTTTTTACCAGCACAAATGAGCGCAGAGGATTTAAAAACATTCATTTCTGACATTATTACAAAAACAGGAGCAAGTAGTATGAAAGATATGGGGAAAGTGATGGGAATGACATCTAAAGAATTGGCAGGAAAAGCAGATGGAAAAGCAATTTCATCAATAGTAAAAGAATTACTGAGTTAAATAAAAGGTCTCGTGGTGTAACCCGCTTCGCAGCGAGGCGAGCTGAATAGCGCACTGGATTTTGGTGTAATTAAAATTGAAAACGATGTATATTGTGTATATTCTTTATAGTGATAGTTTTAATCGAACTTATACAGGCATGACAAGTAATCTTGATAAAAGATTAAGTCAGCATAATGCTGGAAAGAATAGATCGACAAAAGTATTTGTGCCCTGGAGAGTAATCTTTAAAGAAAATTTTGACATAAGAATTGAAGCGCGTAAAAAAGAAAAATATTTAAAATCTGGAGCGGGAAGAGAGTTTATAAAAAACTTTGTTTAATTCAGAAAAGTAAGGCTCTGTGGCGCAACTGAATAGCGCACTGGATTTCGGCTCCAGCGGTTGCAGGTTTGAATCCTGCCAGAGTCACGGATAAATAGAAAAACCAAACGTCAAAATCAAATTTATTTGAATTTGTAAGTTTGGCTTTTCTATTTTCAAAACGGAGTTTTGCAGGAAATATAATCCTGTAAAATATTAAAGAAGAAACTCGATTTTTCTTCCAAAAATCCTCCAAAAAAATGAATGAGAAAGTTAATAGTTTTTTTGAGTTAAAAAAAAACAGTATTTTGTAAAAAATAAATAATTATTTTATGAAAACAGTATTCTTTCTAATTTCGGTTTTACTTGTTCTTAATGTGTTTTCACAAGAAATTGATGATAATAATGACACTATTCTATTACCAACAAGTATTTATACATCTTCATTTGATAAGTTGCAAACTATAAATAGTTTATTGCTAATTAATAAAAAATTAAACTTGACATCTTTTGAATTTGTAATATTGAATACGAAGGCTATTAAAAACGGAAACCTTTCTATATCTACTGAAAATATTGGAAAGCAGCCGACTAAATTTATTATTGAAACATATCAAAAAATAGCAATGAATAAAGCAATGACAAGCGCGTTCTTTGATATAGATGCTTTATACTACAACAGAACAAACTACCCTTCAGGAAGAGATTAATAGTAAACAATCCTATTAGTTTTTAAAACTTCCAAATCATGATTAATGTCATTATTTATATGATGATATGTGACTAACTTTATACCTAATTTAAAAGTTAATATCATGAAAAAAAGAACACCAATTTCCGCAATAATGACTACAGATCTTGTTACTTTAAATTATAATGATGATTTAGTAACGGCAGAACGCTTGTTTAAAACTAACAACATCAGACATATTCTAGTTGTAAATGGAGATGCTATTATAGGGATGCTAAGTTATACTGATTTACTTCGAATAAGTTTTGCTGATGCAGTTGATGAAGATGAGAAAACAGTTGATACAATTGTCTATAATATGTTTACAATTGAACAAGTTATGGTTAAAGACTTAGTAAGTGTTTCATCTTCAATGATAATTAAAGAGGTTGCAGAAATCTTATCAAAAAAAGAGTTTCATGCACTTCCAGTAGTAGATAATCATAAATTAGTTGGGATTGTAACAACTACAGATTTGATAAATTATTTGATTGAGCAGTTTTAACTGTTAGCAAGTGATTTTTAAACTTTGAATGGTTTTAGGAAGATTGTTTGTAGAAAACACCAACAAAGACTAAACATATTTATGGTGTATTGTATAATTTTATTTTATCGGTTTGGCTATGCTTAGTTGCGACAATTTAGCACTTAACTTTCTAAGTACAAAACCAAGTTGGAAAAATCGGAGATTTTTCCAAAGTAGAACTGAACTAAGCAATTAAGTATAGCCGTTGTTGTGCGTTCGGCTTTATGCGATTTCTAATTTTGTATTGTCTAAAATCACGTTGAAATTGATTTCTGCTTTTAGTGCTTTAAATACACGAATTATCGTTTCAATAGTTGCACTATTTGCATTGTTTTCAAGTTTTGAAATCTGAGATTTATTAACTCCAATTAATTTCCCTAACTTTTCTTGCGTTAATTTCTTTTCCTTTCGGGTTGTTCTTATCATCTGTCCCAATAAATCCATTCTCAACTCGTATTCATACTCATTTCTTTCCTCTGTTCCTTTTTTTCCGATATATCTATCTTCCATTTCGGACAAACTGTATGTTTTCATTTTTGCCATAACCTTAATTTTTAATCGTTAAAATATTGGTTCATAATTTGTTCTGCTTTGATAATCTCTTTTTTTGGTGTTTTTTGAGTTTTTTTAACGAATCCGTTTGTTGCTATTACTAACGTGTCATCTTTGTTTCTTTTGTCCCAAAATGCAAGTAGTCGTACCTGTTTATTAGAATATCTCACTTTAAATTCCCAAATATCCTTATTCAGTTTTTTAAAGAATTTTGAATTATTCGTCTGTTCTGACACTCTAATATTTTGAAATAGTTTCTTGTGTGTTTTTATATCTAAAGTTCGGATAAACTCGTCTGCACTTTCCAAAAAAATAGTATTAAAATTGCTCAATTCAGTTTATTTTAAGCAAAGTTACAAATAGTTTCTATATTTAGCAACTTTTTGTCATTGTATTTCGTTTTTTGGCTGACGCACAACGGTTCAAGATATGGTTGCGTTTTAATGAACTATATCGTCCGATAGTGTAAAGTTAGTCTAAATAAATGATAAAGTCAAGTTGTCAATTTAACTATTAGCAAGTACTCTCAAGTCTCTAATAGTTTCCGTAGGATTATCGGCTTTAAAGACGAATGAACCAGCAACCAATACATCTGCACCTGCAGATACGAGTTTGTGAGCGTTTTGGTCTGTAACGCCTCCGTCAATTTCGATTTTTGCTTTAGATCCAGATTGTTCGATAAGGTGTTTTAACTGTATTATCTTTTTGTAAGTATTTTCAATAAAACTTTGTCCGCCAAAACCAGGATTTACACTCATCAAGCAGATGAGGTCAATATCCATAATTACATCTTCCAATACATTAATTGGTGTGTGTGGGTTTAGCGCAACTCCAGCCATCATTCCTTCGTTCTTAATAGCCTGAAGTGTGCGATGTAAATGCGTACATGCTTCGTAATGAACAGTCAATATATCTGCACCAACTTCTTTAAAAGTACTAATGTATTGGTCAGGATTTACAATCATAAGATGCACGTCCATCGTTTTTTTTGCGTGTTTTTGGATGGCTTTTATGACTGGTATTCCAAAAGAAATATTTGGCACAAAAACACCGTCCATCACATCAATATGAATCCAGTCAGCATCGCTATTATTAAGCATTTCGATATCTCTTTGGATGTTTGCAAAGTCTGCTGCAAGTACTGATGGTGCAATTAGTTTGGTCATTTGTAGATTGTAAAATTGATTTATGACAAATATAGTGATAAATGAAAATTAAATCGTCAGTTCGAGTGATTTTCGATTGAAGGAGAAAATTGTATCGAGAACCATTTTAAAAATAATACTTCTCGATACGATTTAATTTCGTTACTACTCCATTAAATCACTCGAAGTGACGAATGATTATTAAATAAAAAAGATGCTGAACAAGTTGTCCAGCATCTAAATATCTAACGTCTAAAAATCTAAACGTCTATGTTATTATCCTAAATAAGTTTTTAAGATTTTACTTCTTGATGTATGTTTTAATCTTCTGATTGCTTTTTCTTTTATTTGACGAACACGCTCACGAGTTAAATCAAAAGTTTCTCCAATTTCTTCTAGCGTCATTGGATGTGGGTCACCCAAACCAAAATATAATTTTACAACATCAGCTTCTCTTGGTGTAAGTGTTTCTAAAGCACGTAAAATTTCAACTTTTAATGATTCATGTAATAGTTTTCTATCTGGGTTTGGCGATTCTCCCGAACATAATACATCATATAAATTTGAATCTTCTCCTTCAATTAAAGGTGCATCCATAGATACATGACGTCCAGAATTTTTCATAGACTCTTTAACATCTGTAATTGTCATATCTAATTCTTTTGCAATTTCTTCGGCAGAGGGAGGCCTTTCATTTTCTTGTTCTAGTCTTGCAAAAGTTTTATTTATCTTATTTATCGAACCTATTTTGTTTAATGGCAAACGAACAATTCTTGATTGTTCAGCCAAAGCTTGTAATATAGATTGACGAATCCACCAAACTGCATAAGAAATAAATTTAAATCCACGAGTTTCATCAAATCTTTTGGCTGCTTTTATCAACCCTAAATTTCCTTCATTAATCAAATCAGGTAAAGTTAAACCTTGGTTTTGATATTGTTTTGCTACTGATACCACAAAGCGTAAATTTGCTTTAGTCAATTTTTCTAAAGCTATTTGATCTCCTTGTTTGATACGTTGTGCTAATTCTACTTCTTGATCTGCAGTAATTAAATCTACTTTACCAATTTCTTGTAAATATTTATCTAAGGATGCTGTTTCTCGGTTGGTAACCTGCTTGGTTATTTTTAGCTGTCTCATTTAATAAAGTCGTATTTTATATATTAATTTTTCTCAATAACCATTGAGAGTCTACTAACTTATACGTAACAAATTAGGTAAATGTTACAAAAAATAAATTTTTCTTAAAAATTGTATGTCTAATTTTTTAAACGAATAGAGCAATAATTTGAAATCTTCAAATAAAATCAACTTACTTAGGGTCTGTTACAAAATAACCTTTACATTTTGCCTTGTTCTTTTGCACACTAACAGTGTTAAAAATACTCACTTTATCTAAGGCTATACCTGCGTTTTTTGCCTCGTTATTGCACAAAATAACGTCGCCAATTCTGTAAACTTTATTTTGTAACAGACCCTTAGCAATGAATAAATAATTTAAGTTTGTTATATTCGCAATAAAAATAACCCTCTTTTAAGCTAAGATATTTTAAAAAATAATCATGAAAAACGTAATATTAATAATTTTTTTAACATTAACCACCACTATTCACTCCCAAGATTCTTCTCAAGTATATAGTAAATTTACATTAGAACCTTCTTTTGGTTTGACAAAAATTCAAGACGTAACATACTTAGAGTTTGCCAACTATAATATAGGAGCAAGGTATATGTTAAATAGTAAATTTGGAATTAGAATCTCGGCAACTTATACCAATAATATTGAAAACTATTATTCTGGAAACATCCAAGGAGTAATTAATTTAGGAAAAGTGCTTGATTTTCAAGATTTTACTAAAAGATATACTATTCTCTTAGGTATTGGAGGAGACTATACTTATTTAAATTCAGAGCCCCAATCAAACCTTTTTCATATAAGTAGTAACTTCCACTTAACTGGAAGTATAGATAATTTATATAAAATTAATAAAAATATTGCTTTAAAAGCTTCATTAAATGTAGTAACTGGTATAAACAATAATCAACTGAGTGGTGTTGATGCAAGTACGACCAATTCAATTGGTATAAATTTAGGCGTTTCTATAAATTTAGATAAAAAAGAGCATATTGATTGGCTTGTTGTTGATAACAGCCCAATCATAATTGACAGTACCAAAACTATAATTGAAAAACCTGTTATAAATAATTACATTACTGAAGGCGGAGATTGTAATTGCAGCCAAAATGAATATGTATTTTTTGATAATAACAAATCAAAAATAAAAACTACAGCATTAAATGCAATAATTAAAATAGCGAACTATTTGATAGTTAATCCTGAAAAAGAAGTGACCTTAATTGGTTATGCTTCAAACACTAATAATACATCTGCTAGTTATGATATTAAGCTTTCTAAATTAAGGGCTCAAATTGTATTACAAAAATTAGTTGAATTAGGCGTTTCTAAAGATAGAATAGCGATTATGTTTGAAGGAAAAGATATTAAAAAAGAACAATCTTCATTTGACTTAGCAAGAAGAGTAGAGTTGATTATAGAATAAAATGGATGCTATTTTAGGCGAAAAAGGTATAAAACAAAGGGTTTTACTGCAAATATAGTGGGTAAAATAGATTTTAATTATGTACAATGTCATTTCGATAGAGCGACCTAAGGAGCTACGAGAAATCTCTTTCATTGAGATTTAATTCTAACTTTTCTTATTGATTTTTAACGGAATCATTGAAACGTTGTTTTCTCGTCGATAATTTTTGCCTTTATCGGCAAAAAATATCTCTGTCCTTTAGATTTGTATAGTTAAGTTTTTCTTATTTATTAAGTGTTTAACATTACAACGGTCTTATTTACTGTAATCTTCTAATTTTTATAGCGAATTTTGGAATGATTTTGTAAAATAAATTTTTTATTATGAACCACTAAAAAAAAACCTCAAAAAAACTAATTTTTTTGAGGTTTTAAAATATAATGATTAACAAATCATTAATTATCTTCTTTAGGTTTATGTTCCTCACGTGGTGGTCTTGGTAATAGTGCCTTTTTAGAAACCTTTTCTTTTCTAGTTTTAGGGTCTCTACCAAAATATTTCACATCAAAAACATCGCCCATACTTACAACATCGGTAACATTATTTGTTCGTTCCCAAGCCAATTCAGAGATATGTAATAACACTTCGTTTCCTGGAGCTTCTACATACTCTACAACTGCGCCAAAGTCAAGCATTTTTATAACTTTAACTTCGTAAACACTTCCTCTTTCAGGTTTGAATGTAATAGAATCAATTTTTGCCAATACAGCATCAATTCCTGTTTGGTCTGTACCTAAAATTTCAACAATCCCTTCTTCAGTAACTGGATCTTCATTGATAACAATAGTACATCCTGTTTCTTTTTGTAATTCTTGAATTACTTTTCCACCAGGACCAATTAATGCGCCAATAAATTCTCCAGGAATAGTTTTTGTTACCATTTTTGGTGAATGTGATTTTACATCAGTATTTGGAGATGCAATTGTATCGGTCAATTTACCTAAAATATGTAAACGTCCATCACGTGCTTGTGATAAAGCTTGTTCTAATACATCATAAGATAATCCTTTAACCTTGATATCCATTTGACAAGCTGTAATTCCTTTTTCAGTTCCAGTAACTTTAAAATCCATATCCCCTAAATGATCTTCATCACCTAAAATATCAGATAAAACAGCATATTTCCCTGTTTTTTCATCAGAAATTAATCCCATTGCAATTCCAGAAACTGGTCTTATCAGTTGAACTCCAGCATCCATAAGTGCCATTGTTCCAGAACAGACAGTTGCCATAGAAGAAGAACCATTCGATTCTAATACTTCACTTACAACTCTTACTGTATATGGGCAATCTGCAGGAATCATTCCTTTTAAAGCACGTTGTGCTAAATTTCCATGTCCAATTTCACGACGAGAAGTTCCTCTTAAAGGTCTTGCTTCTCCTGTACAAAATGGAGGAAAATTATAATGTAAATAAAATGTTTCCTCACCTTCATAAGATGGGGTATCTATTTTACTAGCTTCTCTAGAAGTACCTAATGTTACTGTTGCTAATGCTTGTGTTTCACCACGAGTAAAAATTGAAGAGCCATGTGTTGATGGTAAATAATCTACTTCACACCATATTGGGCGAATATCTATAGTTTTCCTTCCGTCTAAACGTAAACCTTCATTTAAAGTCAAATCACGAATAGCAGATTTATGTGCTTTACTGAAATACTTACCAATTAAATCTCCATATTCTTCTATTTCTTCTTCAGAAAAAGAAGCTTTAACACTTTCTTTTACTTCATCAAAAGCTATGCTTCTTTCTTGTTTTGAAATTCCTTGTTTTGCAATATCATAACATTTTTGGTAAGCTAATTCATTTATTTTTTTTGCTAATTTTTCATCAGTAGCTTCAGTTTCATATTCGCGAACTTCTTTTTTACCAAATGCTTCTGCTAGTTTTACTTGAGCAGCACATTGAATTTTAATTGCTTCATGTGCAAATTTAATAGCATCTATCATTTCTTCTTCACTACACTCACCCATTTCACCTTCAACCATCATTACAGAATCTGCTGAAGCTCCAATCATCATATCCATATCAGCTTCCTCTAATTGTGCTCTACTCGGATTGATAATAAACTCTCCATTAATTCTTGCTACACGAGCTTCAGAGATTGCACATTCAAATGGGAAATCACTTAATTGAATTGCTGCCGAAGCTGCTAATCCAGCTAAAGCATCGGGCATAACATCTTCATCATGAGACATTAACTGAATCATTACTTGTGTTTCTGCATGATAATCTTTTGGAAAAAGCGGACGTAAAACCCTATCTACCAAACGCATGGTTAGAATTTCATTATTACTTGGCCTTGCTTCTCTTTTGAAAAAACCTCCAGGATAACGACCTGCAGCTGCAAACTTTTCTCTATAATCTACTGTTAATGGCAAAAAATCTACTGTTCCTGCCTTATAGCTAGAAACTACAGTACACAATAACATTGCTTTTCCCATTTGCACAACAACCGATCCGTGTGCTTGTTTTGCTAATTTTCCGGTTTCTATTGAAATGGTTCTTCCATCACCTAAATCAATAGTTTCTTTAAATACTTTTGGAATCATAATTTGTTTTTTGTATTTACTTTTATTGCAAGTAAATTTATTAATTCATGGTTAAACTTTTGTAGTTGTGTTGTTTTTACTCTTTTTTATACCAATTTAATTTTGTGCTGTCGTGTAGTTGAATTAATTTTTGCAAGATTGAGGCAAAATATTTTAGTCTAGCTTTTGTTATAGTCAACTATTTTAACGAAAATATTGTGAACCCGCCTGCCGGCGAGGCAGGAATTAAACAATTTCAATGCGACATTATAATGTTAAATTAGTATTATTGATAGAGTATCGTTTGCCAATGAATTACCTTAGTTTTTCTTTTAATCAATTTAACTAAAAGGTATTTTGTAATATTTTAAAAAATGAAAATGAGAGACATAAAGCCTCTCATTTTTTTATTTTCTTAAACCTAATTCTTTAACTATTGCACGATATCTTGTGATATCAGTTTTAACTAAATAGTCTAATAAATTACGTCGTTTACCTACTAGTTTCACTAATGAACGCTGTGTATTGAAATCTTTACGATTCTTTTTTAAATGTTCTGTTAAGTGACTGATTCGGTAAGTAAAAAGAGCTATTTGCCCTTCTGATGAACCTGTGTCTTTTTCAGATTTTCCATGTTTTTTGAAAATTTCTGCTTTCTTTTCTGTTGCTAAATACATGCTAACATTAAATTTTTATTAATAATTTTTATGTACTAATTTCTTAATTAGGTGGCAAATGTAATACTATTATTTTGATTGGCAATACTTTGAAGAAAGTACTTTAAACTAACTTTAACCTTACTGTATAACTTCCCAAATTTCACTCACTTTTGTTTCTTCCTTAAAAGATTTAATGAGTTTTCCTTTTTTGGAATAAATCAAGATACTTGGAAAGGTTTCTGCTCCAAACAAATTAGAAAAAGTAAGTCTATAATCTTCTACAAAAGTGATATTTTCTTGGGTAAAGCTATACTTGTCTCTATATTCTCTAATCGCATCCTTTTGCTCGTAAGAAATAAAAATCATTTCTAAATCTTTAAAAACATCTATTTCTTTAGAAAGCCATTTTCCTTGTTTTTGACAATGATCACATTCAGAATTAAAATAAAAAAATAATTTAGTTCGAACAGTATCTAAACTATTTTTTACAAAAGGCTTACGATCAAGAGTTGCAAATGAAAAATAGGGTATTACTTTTGCTACTTCAACAGTTGTATTTTTTGTTGACTTACAGCTATTAAAAGCAAATATTACACAAATAAATAATGCAATTGTATTAAGTTTCTTCATTTATTTATAATTTATTAATCTTGTAAACGCAAAACCCTGCTTCTTGAATTTTTCCCTTAGATTTTGGACTTACAACAAACTAGGTTCAACTTCAAAAATAGCAGTTATTTATTTTTATTTGGATGCTGTCTTGTGTCAAAAACTCTTACAATATAGACTTTTATTTTCCCTACTCTACATGTAATTTTATAATGGTCGTTTAATTCATTTTCTGTATTTATGTTTTAAGGTGGGTTCTGAAAATTCATTTTTTTACTCACGCCTTTTCTTATTTTTTAAATAGGTGTTTTCGCCAAAGGCGGACAGGCTGTGATGTGCTTCATAATTCAAAGAACAAAGATAAGAAATAAGATGTGAAGCGATTCTTTTTAGTAAAAACTAGAAACATTTTACACAACTGCCAATACTATAAAAGCAAACCTTGATAACATATTAAACTTCTTTATGAATAGAAATACCAACGCAAATGCAGAATCATTTAATGCCAAAATCAAACTCTATTAGAGCAAATTTAAGAGGTGTATCGGATACTAATTTTTTACTTTTTAGATTAACACAAACTTTTTGCCTAATCCCCATAAATAATATGTGATCCCAATTTTTATAGTAAATTTTGGGAAGAAATTTCTAACTAATAATAATAATCCCTATTTATTAAGAAAATAATTATTTCCTTATCGGTTGATTTAGAATCAAATCAAGATATAGATTAACTTGTGTTTTTAAATTTTTTCTTTCAATAATTTTATCTAAAAAACCATGTTCTAATAAAAATTCTGAACGTTGAAATCCTTCAGGTAAATCTTTACCTGTGGTATCTTTTACAACTCTAGGTCCGGCAAAAGCAATTAAGGCATTTGGTTCAGCAAAATTCACATCACCTAACATTGCATACGAAGCTGTAGTGCCACCCGTAGTTGGGTCTGTACATAAAGAAATATAAGGAATGCCTGCTTCAGCCAATTGAGCTAATTTAGCAGATGTTTTTACCAATTGCATTAATGATAGAGAAGCTTCTTGCATACGAGCTCCACCTGATTTTGAAATCATTAAAAATGGTGTTTTATTTTTAATAGAATATTCAATGGCTCTAGCTATTTTTTCTCCTACAACACTACCCATTGAACCTCCAATAAAACTAAAATCCATAGCAGCAATAACCAAATTTTTTCCTAAAGATTTCCCTACAGCAGTACGAACAGCATCGGTTAAATTGGTTTTTTCTTTTGCTTCTTTTAATCTATGGGTGTATTTTTTTGTATCACTAAACTTTAAAGGATCTTTAGATGCTAGTTTAGGATTTAGCTCTTTAAATTGATTGTCATCAAACAGAATTTCAAAATACTCAGCACTACCAATTCTAACATGATAACCATCTTCTGGACTTACATATAAGTTGGTTTTTAATTCATCAGAATCTATTATTTTTCCACTAGGTGTTTTATACCACAACCCTTTTGGAACATCTTTTTTTTCAATTGTAGGGGTTTGAATTCCCTTATTTTTTCTTTTAAACCAACTACTCATAGCTTATTGTTTTTTATTGTTTGATTTTATTTTCAAACAATTATTATAACTTTTAAAAACAGAGGGGCAATTTAGAAAAAAAAAGGAGAACCAACTAAAAAAGTTAGCTCTCCAATTTTAAATTAAAGTGTATCGATATTATTTAAGTCTTTAAATGCTTGTTTTAACCGTGCTTTAAAGGTTAATTCTCCTTCTCGTAACCATTTTCTTGGATCGTAATATTTTTTATTTGGAACATCATCTCCATCAGGATTTCCAATTTGAGATTTTAAATAATCAACATTTTTTCCAAAATAGTCTCTAATTCCTGTTGCAAAACCATATTGTAAATCGGTATCAATATTCATTTTTATTACTCCATAATCAATTCCCTCTCTAATTTCTTCAACTGTTGAACCCGAACCGCCATGAAAAACAAAATCAATAGTGTTGTGAGGTACATTGTATTTTTCTGAAATAAATTCTTGTGAATTTTTTAAGATTTTAGGAGTCAATTTTACATTTCCTGGTTTGTAAACTCCGTGTACATTTCCAAATGCAGCTGCAATTGTAAAACGTGGACTTATTTTTAACAATTCTTCGTAAGCATAAGCAACTTCTTCAGGTTGCGTATATAGTTTTGAAACATCAACATCCGAATTATCTACACCGTCTTCTTCTCCTCCAGTAATTCCTAATTCAATTTCTAGAGTCATTCCCATTTTACTCATGCGAGTCAAGTATTTTTTACAAATATCTATATTTTCTTCAATTGATTCTTCAGATAAATCTATCATATGAGAACTATATAGGGGTTTTCCTGTTTCGGCAAAATATTGTTCACCTGCATCCAACATCCCATCAACCCAAGGCAACAGTTTTTTAGCACAATGATCTGTATGTAAAATTACTGGAACATCATAAGCTTCTGCCATTAGATGAACATGTTTGGCACCTGCTACTGCACCTGCTACTGCAGCTTTTTGATCTTCATTAGATAATCCTTTTCCAGCATTGAATTGTGCTCCTCCATTCGAAAATTGAATAATAATTGGGGCATTTAATTCTTTAGCAGTTTCTAAAACAGCATTTATTGTGTTAGAACCAATAACATTTACTGCTGGTAAAGCAAATTTTTTCTCTTTTGCTAATTTAAAAATTTCTTGAACTGCATCTCCTGTAGCTACTCCTGATTTAATTTTTTGTGACATTTTATCTTTTTTATTATGTGAAATCAATTTTACTGACAAAAATACAAAATAATACCAATTAAAATGGATAATTAATACCTATGTTATATACTGCATTACCAAAATTATAATTGGTAAACCATTTCTTTTTTGAAATCTGATAAGGTTCATAAGTTTTAAATCCTAAATCAAGTCGAAAAACCAAAAAACCAAAATCATATCTTAAACCCAATCCAGAACCAACAGCAATATTACTTAATGAGTTAAAATCTTTTAACTTAGCCTCTTCACTGTATAAATTTGAATTAGTAATATCCCAAATATTACCCGCATCTATAAATAATGCACTATATACTTTATTGGTTATCTTGAATCGATACTCTAAATTAGAAATTAATTTAAAAGTTGCAACATTGAACTCTAAATTACTTAATTGAGCTCCTGGACCTAAGTCAAAGGTTCTCCACGCTCTTATTTCATTTGATCCACCTGCACTATAACTTCTATTAAAAGGGACGATATTTGAATTCCCATAAGGAATAACAGCCCCAACGAAGGTTCTAAAAACTAAAATATTATCTTTTTTTAGTTCCCAATATTTTATATATTCAAATTCGGCTTTAAAAAATTGAGCTACAGGTACACCAATTAACATTTTTTGTCCTGTATCTTCACTAGTTTTAGTGGCTAATGAAGTTGATAAAGCTCCCGCAGAAATTAATTGAGTTTTTAAATAAGAAAAATCATTATCATGTATATTGTCTCTAGTATTATATATAAATGAATATGAAATGGCAGGCACCATGACATCTTCTTTCAGTATATTTCGCCGTTCTCTTACATCAGAAACGGTATTATATTCATTTGGGTGTGTATTTCGATAACCTTCAGCAGGGTCTAAAAGCAATTCCATAAAATCAATGATTTGCTTATTATCACTAGATAGGGTTTGCCCCAAAACATCAGCTGAAATAGCATTTAATTTTTTAAATTCAGAACCATATATCCTAAAATAATTATCTATATTTTGGTTTTTAATGTATTGCAAATTAAAAAGGTCTAGATTGTGAACCATTTTTTTCGAACTTTTCCATGAATACCCTATTCCTCCTGTAATAATTTGTCTATCTAAACCTATATTTTTTTGAAAACTTACACTAGTATTTATATCAGTACTCGGAGCCATATACTTGGGTATAATTGAGGAAGTATTTATAGGGAATACAATTCTAGGAAGTTTTAGTGATGCACTTGAAATAAACTCCCAAGCATTAAAACCTAAAAAGGATGAATTATTAGACTCAACGAATCCTGAATTTAAAATAGATCCTTGAAAAGATAATTCTAATATTTCAGATCCTTTAAAAATATTTCGCCCTATGAATGATGACTTTGCTAATATACCATAAGGATTGATGTTTGATGTAGTTCCATCTAAATCAAAGGTTACTCCAAATTTTTTGAGTGGTTTTAAATATATATCTGCAATTAGTGACTCATCATCATTTTCGGTATAATCAATATCAATTGTCGATGAAAAAGTTTTTAGTTTCCTTAAATGACTGCGAGTTAAAGTTTTTTCGGCATCTTTATAAACACCTTTAGGAGTGATAAAAAGTGAATTTACTAAATGTTTAGGTTTAAATTTCATTTTCCCATAACTGTAAAAGTTATAGCCTTTATATTTTATTGAATCTCTAAATTTTTCGCCTCGGTTTTCTAAGGAAAAATCAGTATATATATTAATCTCTTTAATTTTTTGAATCTTATACGGAACCTCATATATAACCTCGTTCTCTTTTTTTCTCTTATTCGGAATTTTAAGTACAATATTTTTGTAGTAGGTTTGTTTGGTTGAATCTGTCCAAAATCCAATACTATTATTTCCAAAGTGATAAATTCCTGAGTTTCTAAATAAGCCAATCAAACTTTTTTCTTCCTTTTTAAAATTATCAAAAACAAAAGGGTTTTTACTTTTTATTTTTTAACTTTCTATATGCTCATTATAGATAGAGTCTAAAATTGGAGATTCTATTTCTGCCGAAATAGAATCCATAAAATATTGATTATTAGTAGTAATTTTATAATTAACTCCTACCTCTTTTTTCTTAATTTGAATCGAATCATAAGTCACATCTGCATCAAAATATCCTTTTGAAATAAAGTAATCTTTTAACGATTTAGTAGATCTTATTGCTTTATCATTATCAAAAATAATGGGAGCTTGCCCTTTGGTTAAAAACCAATTATTTAGTCCTTTTTTTGTATTATATATAACCTTTGTTTGTTTTTTTGAAAATACTTTATCATAAAAAGTAATTTTTCTAGGATAATTCATCTGCCAAGTGTCAAAAGTTTGTTCAAAATTAAGATCTCCAATATTATAAAAGCCTAATGATAATGGTAAACCAAGTGTTGTTTCATTGGATTTTTGAACCAAATAGTCATCAAGTTCTGATTCAATTTTTCTTTTATCATTAACCG
>JAKITY010000105.1 GCA_021647835.1 Flavobacteriaceae bacterium
TGTGTCCTTTGCAAACTCAAAGGGAATTTCAGCTATTTGTGCATTTAAACAGTTACTTGCAATAAATGTAAAAAAAATAGTCGTAATTATTGTTTTAATTTTCTTCATTTTGATTTTTTCTCATGGTTATATTTATACTTTAATTGTTGGCTATCAGTTAGTTGATTTTTATACTTGGTTAAGTTGTGTTATTAATAAAGACTCACGCAACTAGTAATTGGTCGCATATTAATTAAAAACAAGGAGAAACAAGAATGGAAACAAGGGCATCCATAATATTATTGTTCCCCTATAAAAAATTAGAGACGATAACTATTCTGACAAAGCAAGAGAGATGAAGCCTCATAACGATGTAGTGTGTTTTTATAATCCAAACAATAATATGCCTGTCTTGGTATTCTTTGGTATTCGTTGGTATTCTTGTAAAACCATTTGGACAGATGGGTACGGAGAAAGGTTTTTGATAATTAATCCTAACGAAAACCTAACTTTAGCTGAACAGAATTTTACAGGAAACTCTTTCTTAACAACAGGACTTTGGCTTAAAAATAGAAATATGGATTCCGGTTTAGGAAATTTAATGAAGGCAAATCTTATGATTACTCAAAAGAAAGCTCATTAACTACACACAACAATCTGTATAGTTAATGGCTACAAAGTGTTTAACCCGAAAGGAAATATTTTTAATAAAGTCTGTTTCTTAATCGAAAATTTGGTACTTTGGGTGTGCCTGTCCTGATTATCGTGTGATTATCGTTTAACAGTCTCCTCCGAATAGTTTTCAATTCGCGCCTGTTTTATATATCGAGTAATGATTTATTGCTTTTGAATTAAAATATGGTTTATTATACATCCTGAATTTAAGAACTTAAGGCAACAAAGCAAAATGAAAGAAAAAGCAACAGTCGTAGAAATGGTTTTATTCAAAACAAATAAAGGGATAAAACGAGAAGAAGCAAAAAAGGCAATTACTGAATTAAATGAATTTGTAAGTAAAAAAAAGGATTTATATCTCGAACAACAACTGTTTCAGAAGATGACCAGTTCTTAGATATAGTTCATTGGACTGATTTACAATCTGCAAAAACAGCATCTGAAAAAGCAATGAAAAACCCTAAAACATTGGAAATATTTAAAATAATGGATGAGGATGATATGGTTTTTAAATACTTTTCAATTTTCAATAAACTTGGAAAGCATAACTGATTACAGTTTAAATAATAAATATGGCTGAATTATTCAAAAACATTTACAATCAAAAATTCTTTGATACTTTCATTGATGCAATTCTACAAATTAAACCAGATTTTAATCAAAAATCATTTAAAAATAGCATCTATGATAATGAATGGGAAAATAGAGAATTAAAGCAACGAATGAGACACATCTCGGTTGTGTTAAAAAATCATTTATTTGAAGATTACGATAAAAATGTAGCCTTTATTTTAAAATTAATTTCTCAATTAGAAAAAAGCAATATTAAGGAAGAAAGCATTGAGTTTATGTTTCTTCCTGATTTTGTGGAATTGTATGGTTTAGAAAGTTACAATATCTCTGTAATGGCATTTGAGCAAATTACTCAATTTACAAGTTGTGAATTTTCGGTTCGCCCTTTTATCATTAAATATCAAGAGAAGATGATAAAACAAATGCATCTATGGTCAAAGCACAAACACCAAATGGTTAGGCGACTTGCAACAGAAGGTTGCAGACCAAGACTGCCTTGGGCAATGGCAATTCCGTCATTAAAAAACAACCCTGTTCCAATAATTTCTATTCTTGAGCAGTTAAAAAATGACAAATCTGAAACGGTAAGAAGAAGTGTTGCAAATAATCTAAATGATATTTCAAAAGACAATCCTAATACAGTTATTAAACTTGTCAAAAGTTGGCAAGGAAAAACAAAAGAGACAGATTGGCTAATTAAACACGCTTGTAGAACGCTTTTAAAAAAAAGGAATTTTGAAGTTTTGAAATTGTTTGGATTTGGAGCAGTTGATAAAATCAAAATTAACAACTTTAAAATTCTTACACCTAAAGTTAAAATAGGAACATTTTTAGAATTTACATTTGAAATAGAAAACACAAACAATTTAGCATCAAAAATAAGGTTGGAATATGGACTTTATTACCAAAAAGCAAATGGTACTTTGTCAAAAAAAGTATTTAAAATAAGTGAAAAAGAATATCCTAAAAATTCAATAATAAAAATTAACAGGAAACAATCTTTCAAAATAATTACCACTCGAAAATATCATATTGGACTACATCAATTGTCAATAATAATTAACGGAAAAGAGTTTGATGTAATTGATTTTGAACTGACTGAATGAAGAAAAAAGGGCATAACAAAGAACTGTGCTAAAAAACAAGTAAAAACTCATTAATTTTTCACTAACGTACTTCTGTAATTTTCATCATACGGTAATCCTGATTTTGCCACTGCAAAAACCTGTTTTAAAAGTTTGTTACACATAACAATTAATGCTGGTTTTTTACTCTTTCCTTTGGCTACAATTCTATCATAAATTGCCTTGCAGGCTTTTTCGCCATTGTTGGTGTTTTTCACCAATAAAAAAACTCAATATTTAATAACTACGCGTTCTTCAAATATTTCTTATCAACATAAAAAGTTCCGAAAGGAAGAATAGATGCAATCAAAACAATAAAAAACGTTTTGTTGTTCCATTTGTATTCGTTTTTCAATAAAAACGCTAAAATTACATATCCAACAAATAGTAAACCATGAGGCATTCCAAGCATCTTTACATATTGTGGATCCTCACCAAAATACTTAATTGGCACTGCTACAAAAAGTAGCAATAAATAAGATACTCCTTCTAAAAAAGCAACAACTCTAAATATTTTTTCCATTATTTTATGTTTTATCGTCAGTTCGAGTGAAATTATTGGTCACTAAGTGAAATCGAAGTGAGCAGTAATTTTGTATCGAGAACAGTGTTTAGATACAAAATCACTATTCTCGATACAATTTTTGTTCTTTCCAATCACAAAAATCACTCGAATTGACGTAATTTTTAAGTGCAAAGATACATTTGATTGTTTAATTATTTAACTTTGCATAAAAAAATTATCACGCTATAATGCAAAAAAGTATCTCTATAAAAATAACTTCTAAAAAACTAAACCTACAAGAATGTTACGATTTTGTACATGATGCTTCTTGTGGTGGAATTGCTTTATTTGTTGGTACTGTCAGAAATAAAACACAAGAAAAAGAGGTTACTTTACTCGATTTTTCTACTTATAAATCAATGGCGATAAAGGAAATTGAAAAAATAGCAAACGAAGCATTAAAAAAATATGATATTTTAAAAATAGCCATTCATCATGCAGAAGGAGAGCTAAAAATCGGTGAGATTCCTGTAATTATTGCGGTTTCTTCTCCTCATAGAAAAGTCTCTTTTACTGCTTGTCAATTTGCTATAGACACTTTAAAAGAAACGGTTCCAATTTGGAAAAAAGAGCATTTTATTGATGGTGAAATTTGGGTAAATTCAACTCCGTAATGTTTCGACTACGCTCAACAACCGTATTTCGTCACTTAATAAAATAATAAATGAAAGAAACACGAATTAATAAATATTTAAGTGAAGTTGGATACTGTTCTCGAAGAGCAGCCGATAAATTAATCGATGAAGGTCGAGTGACTATCAACGGAAAAGTGCCTGAAATGGGAACAAAAATTACTGAAAATGATGAAGTACGTGTTGATGGAAAATTAATTGCCGAATCTAACGAAAAACCTGTATATATCGCATTCAATAAACCCAAAGGAATTGTTTGTACAACCGATACCAAAAGAGAACGACATAATATTATTGATTTTATCAATTATCCAACAAGAATTTTCCCAATTGGTAGGCTTGATAGACCGAGTGAAGGCTTAATTTTTTTAACTAATGATGGCGATATTGTTAATAAAATTCTTCGCGCACGGAACAATCACGAGAAAGAATATATTGTAACAGTCAACAAGGACATTACGGAAGATTTTATAAAACGCTTAGGAAATGGTGTGCCAGTTTTAAACACCTACACCAAAAAATGTTTTGTTGAGCAAATCAGTGAAAAACAGTTTAAAATCATCCTTACGCAAGGTTTAAATCGTCAGATTAGAAGAATGTGTGAGCATTTTGATTACAGAGTAGTGAAACTGAAACGCATCAGAATCATGAATGTAGAATTAGATATTTCTACAGGAAAGTGGCGCGATTTAACTTCTGATGAACTCAAAGAAATCAATCGTTTAGTCGAGAATTCTGCGAAAACGCATGACGCACAAAATGACTAAAAAACTACAATTAGGCTTAAAAGAAAATTGGTTGCAATTCACTATTTTAGTAATTGTAAATGCTTTTGTTGGAGGAATGGTTGGTTTGGAACGTACTATTTTTCCGAAATTTGCTTCACAAGAATTTGGAATTGACTCTAAAACTGCCATTTTATCTTTTATCGTTGCCTTTGGAATTACAAAAGCGATTACCAATTATTTTACTGGAAAACTCGCCAACAAATATGGTCGTAAAAACTTGCTGATTTTCGGTTGGTTATTCGCCATTCCTATTCCTTTTATTCTGATGAATGCAACTTCGTGGAATTGGGTGGTTTTTGCCAATGTGTTGCTTGGTATCAATCAAGGATTAACTTGGAGCAGTACCGTTGTAATGAAAATTGATTTGGTTGGCGAAAAAGATAGAGGTTTTGCAATGGGAATCAACGAGTTTGCTGGTTATTTGGCTGTTGGTGTTGTGGCTTTTCTCACGGGAATTATCGCTCAAAAATACGGTGTAACTCCATATCCTTTTTACCTAGGAATTGGCATTTCAATTATCGGTTTAGTGCTTTCCATTTTGTTTGTAAACGACACACGTCAATTTGTAAATATTGAACAAAAGAACAATCAAAGTCAAAATCTTGAAAATGTATTTTTAGAAACTACATTTAAGGATAAATCTTTAAGTTCAATTACGCAAGCAGGACTTGTAAACAACCTCAACGATGGTATGATTTGGGGAATTTTACCGATACTTTTACTATCGCTCAATTACGATTCAAAAAACATTGGAATTATTGCTGCAATTTACCCAACCGTTTGGGGAATTGGGCAGTTATTTACTGGAAAGATGTCTGATATTTATTCTAAAAAAGCCATGTTATTTTGGGGAATGTTCTTACAAGGAATTGCCATTATCTCTATTCCTTTTTTTACTGATTTTTATCAACTTGCAACCATTGCAGCACTTTTAGGTTTTGGAACTGCGCTTGTTTATCCAACATTTTTATCGGCTATTGCAAATGCTACTTCGCCAACACAACGCGCTGAAAGCATTGGTGTTTTTAGACTTTGGCGAGATTTAGGCTATGCAATTGGCGCAATACTCTCAGGAATTATTGCTGATGTTTATGGTGTTTCAACTGCTATTATTGTTATTGGAGTTTTAACAATTTTTTCTGCATTGGTTATTCAGTTTAGAATGCCTAGAAGTTAGCAATTCCACCATCTAAACTCAACGCATTTCCTTTTGGATATTTTGCTTTAAACAAATGCACAGCCATCACACTTGCTATTCCTTGATGACATACAACAATATAGTTCTCTGTTGGTTTTTTAAGTTCATCAAGCCAATTTTCAAACTCATATAAAGGTACATTTTCATCAATTTTAAAAGGAATCTTTAATACATAGTCCTCTAAAACTGAAATAACTTTGACTTTAGGGTTTTCTATTAAAATTTTCTTAAAATTTTCTTGTGAAATCGTAATTCCGTCAGAAAAATCACATAAAATAGATTTGTAATTTTCTGCTTTAAAAATCTTTTCAATATTCTTTTTAGTATTCATAGGTTTCATCTTCATTTTAAATTGTGTATTCTCCAAACTATTGTAAATCAACAGTTCGTTTACAAGCGGTTTTCCGATTTTAGCAACAATTTTCAGAACTTCATTTGCTTGTAGCAAACCAATCATTCCAACAATGGTATTGAGCGTTCCGAGTTCAGCACAATTTGGAATGTTTTCTATCGGGATTTCAGGAAAAGCATCACGAAGATTAGCTGTTCGCTGTCCATTTTCATCAATATGATTAAAGGTTGCTACATAACCGTCAAACTTATATAAAGAACCGTAAATGAGCGTCTTGTCTTTAAGCACGCAGGCATCGCTCAACAAATACTTTATAGGTAAGTTATCTGTACAATCTAAAACGATATCAACATCAGAAATTAAATAAAACACATTGTTTTTAGAAACTAATGTATTTGAAAAAGTTACTTCAACAAACGGAGAAATTGACTGAATATAACTCGCTAAAACTTCAACTTTAGGCTTACCAATATCAGTTGTTTTATAAAAAATTTGACGATGCAAATTACTCACACCAACAGTGTCAAAATCTATCAAATGAATGTTTCCAACACCGCTTCCTGCCAAGTAAATTGCAGCAATTGAGCCTAAACCGCCACAACCAATAATGGATATTTTTGCGTTTTGTAACTTTTGCTGACCTATTTCCCCTATTTCAGAAAGTGTCGTTTGCCGTTGGTATAAATTATTTTTTGAAATTTCAGTCATTCTCCTTGCGTCATATTCCGAATAGCAATAATCAACAGAGTAAGACCCACAAGTGTAGAAATAACTCCAAATATTATCTGCTTTTTATCTTTTACTTGATCTTTTATAAACGAAAAACTTACGGAGTTAAACAAAATAAATATCAATCCAATACAGGTGAAAAGCACTCCAAATGTTAACATAATTCTTTATTTTTTTAATTCTCTTTTTGCCTTTTCGTATTCTGAAGGCGTATTAATATTTTGTATAAAATGTTCGTCTACTTCTACTATTTCTACATCCGAATTTATCAATACTTTTCTAGGACAAGAATATCCTTGTGCTAAATAATTCAGCAAAATCGGATATGCTTTTGGTTCCCAAATTGCAATCAAAGGTTCTGGGAATTTATTGTCTTTCCCTTTTAGTGCAGTCGCTATTTTCTTTGGGTTTCTTTTCTCTAACAAAAGTCTAATCAGATTCTTATCTACAAACGGAACATCAGTAGCAATGACAAGCCAAGCCGAATTTGGGTTTTCTTGAAACGCCGAACATATTGCTCCAAAAGGTCCAAGACCTATAAAGCAATCCGAAATTGTATTTTTATTTGCTATTTCTTGATGTTCTCTTACCGAAATATAAACGCCTTTTTCCTCTTGAAAAGGCACAAAAATAGCATTTAACTGCTTGTATAGATAATCGCGTTGCGGAACCCCATGATAGTTGAGTAAACCTTTGTCGATTCCCATTCTTGTGCTTTTTCCTCCTGCCAAAATCAACCCTTGAATGGACGGAGTTTCTTCTTGAATTAATCGACCAATATGCTTAGAAATTTTATCCATTTCATCAATCAAATAGCAATTTAAATTTTTTATTGCTGGATGTTTTTCTGTCAAAAAATCAAAGTATTCAACATCTTCATCCATTTTGATAACAAACTGTATGTTATCCAATTCATCTAACCTTTTTAAAACAGATGCTTCTTTTTCATTATCCAAAATTAACACTTGTTTTTCTCCCCGATAATGGTTTCCATTGATACAAACCAAATCGTATTGAGAAAATTGAATACGTGAATTATTTGAGTTTAAAATCATTTCAGAGTTTAACGCTAAATTTCCTGAATGATGAAAGGTAAACGTATCTAAAATTGGTGCAGTCATTTCCGAATTATGACTTGCATCTAAATATGCGATTTTTGCTGTTTTTTGCTGTTTCCCTGCTATTTTTCGAATTAAGTCAGTAATTGTTGAGCATTTTGCGCCTAAAAACGAAATTTCATTAAAAGCATAATTACCGTAGTTTCGGCGAATTAATTTAGTATGTTTTTGATGTTTAACCATTATTTATATCCGATTTTCCACCTGTTTTTTCAACTAATTTCGTTTCTCTAATCACCATTTCTTGAGAGATTGATTTGCACATATCATACACTGTCAATGCCGTTACACTCGCACCAGTCAAAGCCTCCATTTCTACACCAGTTTTACCTGTTGTAGATACTGTAGCTTGAATGTTCAGTTCGAAATGATTTGACGATGTTGTATTCCATTCAAACGAAACATCTATACCCGTTAATGGAAGCGGATGGCACATTGGAATAATCGTTGAAGTATTTTTAGCAGCCATAATTC
This sequence comes from Flavobacteriaceae bacterium, assembly GCA_021647835.1. GTDB lineage: Bacteria > Bacteroidota > Bacteroidia > Flavobacteriales > Flavobacteriaceae > Urechidicola. The sequence continues at coordinate 8,208 of JAKITY010000105.1, forward strand.
CAGCAATTTGTGCAGTATTTAATACGTTACCTTTAGCGTTCGTATTTTGAACAATTTGTTGATAAATTGTTTCATTCACTATAATACTTGAATGTGCAATAGCTGTTCGTTTAGTAACTTCCTTATTAGAAACATCGACCATTTTAGCGTTACCTTGTTGATTAATGTGTGTAAATTCTGACATGTTAATCCTCCTTCTTATCGACACAAGTATATCATGAAAAATTATTTATGGAGATGATCA
>JAKITY010000106.1 GCA_021647835.1 Flavobacteriaceae bacterium
ATTCTCTGCCATCTTGATCGGTTTTGAAACGTTCAGTAAACTCTATGAGGTTTTGACCTTTAAAAATTCCCATTTTTTGTATATTTTATTGACGTTAAAGATATGAAATTAAATGCTTACCTCAAAAGAGTTATTCACTAGACCAGGTCATGCGATTAGAGATTTTATACAAGGTAAAAGAAAAGAATATTTTAAACCTATTGCTTATGTACTGACCTTATCAACAATTTATTTTCTGGTCTCCCAAATTTCGGATAGTCCTACTTTAATTGATGACTTTCTTTCTGGTGCAACGGGTGGAGTCCAAGGTAAAGATTCCATAGCTAAATTCCCTATAGTAGAATGGCTATCGGATAATTATGCTTATACCACTTTGTTGTTAATTCCTATTTTTTCCTTAGCATCTTTCATCTCATTTTTGGGATTAGAAAGAAACTATTTGGAAAATATTGTTATCAACTCATATATAACGGGACAACAAGCAATACTTTATTCTCTTTTTATGGTTATAGGTGCTTTTTTTAACATCAATGATTTCACCACATTGGCTGCGGTTATAATCTCAGTATTGTTCAATTTTTGGACTTATGTGCAATTTTTTAATAATGCAAAAAAGGGACTTGTAATTATTCGTCTATTTTTAACTTATTTACTTTTTTATATTTTATTCACAATAGTATTAATGGGAACCATATTTCCGTTTTTAAAGAATTAAAGTTAAAATACTAAACACAACACAACCTATAAACAATACGAGCTTCGGGCTTTACCAAAAGGTCTGTGTATATTTACGAGGTCCGAAAAATCTTTTGGATTTTGCTCTGGACAGGAAAGAATAAATCAAAATAAAAAGATTTCGCTATGTGCTTGGCGGAAACCAAACGCTAGTTTGCTCCCGTACTGTTCATAGCTAAACCGATAAGCGAAACATCCAAAATCACTTAATAATTATCCACATCAATACCAAACCGAATAGGTCTAAAGTCTTTTACAGATTGGAATACATTTTTTATTTTTAGTATATGTTCTTTTGTAGTTTTTAACGATTGTTTTGGCGGGATTTTAATCAACAGCGTACGAATATATTGATTGCGAACTCTAGAAACCACAGGAGTTGTTGGTCCTAAAACATTTTCTCTAAATACATTGGTTAATGCTTTTCCTAACCAAATAGCAGCCGAATCAACTCGATTAAAATCACGATGTTTTAAGGTTATTTTTATCATTCTATAAAACGGCGGATATTGATATTGCCAACGCTCATCTAACTGTTCTTTAAACATTTGTTCATACGCATTGGTAGATACTTGTTGTAAAATTTGATGATATGGATTGAATGTTTGAATTGCCACTTTCCCTCGTTTTTTGGCTCTTCCTGCGCGTCCAGAAACTTGTACCATTAACTGAAAACTTCGTTCGTGCGCTCTAAAATCAGGGAAATTGAGCATATTATCGGCATTTAAAATTCCTACGAGCGATACATTGCTAAAATCCAATCCTTTTGAAAGCATCTGTGTGCCGACCAAAATGTCTATTTCTTGTGCTTGAAATTGTCCTATTATTTTTTGATAACCGTATTTTCCACGCGTTGTATCTAAATCCATTCTTCCAATTTTGGTATTGGGAAATAAAGTTGCCAATTCTAACTCTATTTGCTCCGTTCCAAAGCCTTTTGTATTCAATTTTTCGCTTCCACAAGCGCCACAATTGTATTTCATTGCTTGGTGATGTCCGCAATAATGGCAGCGCAATTCGTTTCTAAACTTATGAAACGTCAAACTCACATCACAATTAGCACACTGTGGAGAAACGCCACAGGTTTCGCATTCTACAATTGGAGAAAACCCACGCCGATTTTGAAATAAAATAATTTGTTCTTTTTCTTCCAAAGCATCTGTAATCATTTCAATCAATCTATCGGAAAAATGCCCTTTCATTCTCTTTTTCCGATGTTTTTCTTTGATATTTACCAATTCAACTTCTGGAAGTAAAACATTTCCATGACGTCGATTTAAGGTTACAAAACCATATTTTCTCAGTTTTGCATTCTGATAACTTTCTATTGATGGCGTTGCAGAACCCAATAAAATCTTAGATTTGTGCATACTTGCCAATACAATTGCTGCATCTCTCGCATGGTATCTTGGCGCAGGGTCAAACTGCTTGTAAGAAGTTTCGTGCTCTTCATCAACAATAATAAGTCCGAGATTAGAAAACGGTAAAAATAACGAAGAACGTGCTCCTAAAATTATTTGTGCTTTCGGCTTATTTTCAAGTACATTATTCCATACTTCTACACGTTCATTCATTGAATATTTGGAGTGAAAAACGGCTACTTTTTCTCCGAAATAATGCTGTAATCGCACTATCAATTGTGTGGTCAATGCAATTTCTGGAAGTAAAAAAAGAACTTGCCTATTTTTATCAATACATTTCTGAATTAAATCGGCATAAATCTCTGTTTTTCCACTACTTGTAACTCCATGAAGCAATACAACTTCTTTTTCTTTAAATGAATTTTCTATCTCTTTTAAGGCTATTTCTTGATATTCATTGAGTTTTTTTAAAGGATTTGATTTCCCTTTAAAATCTACTCTATCAATTTGTATAAAATAATAGTCAAAAATTCCTTTATCGACCAATGCTTTTATAGTTGTCGAAGAACTCCCAGATTTGGACTCTAATTCTTTAACTTTTATAGGTTTTTTGGTACTTGCCTCTAATTGAAAATACGTTAAAACGACTTCTCTTTGCTTTTTTGCTCTGTTTAAGGAGTCTAATAGTTCATTTAGTTTATTTTCTGTATAAATAGGATTTAAACGAATGTATTTTATCAGTTTTGGTTTGTATTGCTCGTAAATTCGTTCTTTAATTGTGATTGCTTTTTTATCCAACATCGACTTTAATATTGGAAACACCGTTTTTTTATTCAGAATAGTAATTACTTGATTTACATTCAATTCCGACTGCTGTTCTAAGGCTTCAAAAATGAGAAATTCATCATTACTCAATTCATTTTCATTTTCAAAGGCATTATTTTTTAGAATGGCTGTTTCGCTTTCCAATAAAAATGCAGAAGGCAATGCAGCACGAAAAACATCGCCCAAAGTACACATATAATAATCTGAAATCCATTGCCAATGTTGCAATTGAATTTTGGTTACAATAGGAGTTTCGTCTAATACTTGATGAATCTCTTTTGCGTCATATCCTTTTGGTGGATTTTGATGAATTTCATATACAAGTGCTGTATAAATCTTCTTTTTTCCAAATTCTACGGCAACGCGCATCCCTTTTTGTAGAAAGGTTGCTTCGGCTTGGGTTATACTGTAAGTAAATAACTTTGGTAGTGAAATTGGTAATATGACGTTTATATAGTTGATTGCTTTTTTATTTTTTGACAAAATTAATGACCTTTCTACTGCGCTCAAGGAGACACTAAATTAATTAGATTCAAAAATACACTTTTTGTAATTATTAAATTATTAATATTTAATATTTTCAAGGGGTTTTAAATTCTTCAAGGGGTTTAAACCCCTTGTGTTAATTTATCGTACCCTTGAGTCAAGGTAGTTTATTTATCCATTATTTTTTTTGGCACGCTGTTTGTAAAGTAATAATTGTAATACTAACTTTTAGTATGAATCATTTAAATACATACATCATGAAAAATAGAATCTCATTAATAGTAGCAATTGCTTTATCAGTAATTTCACTTCAAACATCAAAGGCATTTGCAAATAACTATTCAACTACAATTTATAGTTCATCAGATAATTCAATGACATTCGTAGAAAACGGAATTACTTTTTCTGTTTTCGAAAATGGTGAGTTTGATTTCTATATCAATTCATTAAATGAAGGAACAAGTGTAAGTTATAATAGTCCTAGAGTTAGCATCAGTTTTAATTCTGGATATGATTACGATCCGTATGTACAGTATGATAGTTACGGAGCCATCATCCAAATAGAAAATACACCAATTTATTATGATCAATATGGACGTATAAAGCGTGCTGGAATTATCAACATTCGCTATAATAATGGTCGATTAAATAGAATTGGAGGATTAAATATTTATTATAATAGTTATGGAAATTATTCTCACTATTCAGGATACATCAATTCATATAACAGACACTATGTTTATAATCCATATCACAATTGGTTTGTAAGACCTTACTTTGGATTTAATATTGTAAGGTTGAATCCTTATAGACATCACTATAATCCTTATAGATATACCTATTATAGAGATCATCGTTATGCATACAAGCATGATAGAAGTAGGAATATGTACGACATCCGTCAGAAAAAAAGGAATACGTATAATACTCGCAGAACTGCAAGCAATACAAGAAGATCTAACGATTACCGTAGAGATGTATCAAGCGTAAAAAGACGTAAAAGCGATAGTAGAACAACTAGAACTCGTACTAATGAAACTCGTACAAGAACATCAAGAACTACTCGTAATAGCACTTCAAACACGAGAACTATACGAAATACAAAAAGTGTAAGAACGCCAAGAACAACGAGAAGTACAAATACAATAAAAAATCCTAGAACAACTCGTACAAAAACAACGAGAACTGTTCAAAGAAAGCCAACGCAAACAAGCAGTAGAACAACAAGAAGTGTTCAAAGAAAACCTGCCCAAACGCGTAGTAAAAGTACAAGAACTGCTTCAAAAAAAGTATCTCAAAGAAGTGGAAGAAGTTCATCTTCAAAAAGTAGATCTACTGGTTCAAGAAGTAAGAGAAGGAATTAAGAAGTCCCTTTCCCCTTTCCCCATCAAACCTGCAACGAAAGTTGCGGGTTTTTTAATTTCAAAGTGATAATTAAAAATTATTCGTCAACATCTTGAATTTCGTCTTGTTTTTTTGCTTTTCTACTTCCTTCATACATATCATAACGTACAAAACGACAATCTAAATCTCCGTTTTTAAGCAGGATTCTACGTGAAGTACGCAAACCAACATATTTTAGTGCTTCCATGTCTGAAGTAATAAACCACACTCTTGAATCTGGATAACCATGTTTTAAAGTGTCACCAATTTTTTTATAAAATTCCTCTACATCAATGTTTAAACGCTCACCATAAGGCGGATTAAACAAAATATGTGTTGTCCCAAAAACTTCTTTGACAGAATTAAAGAAATTTACGTGATGAACCCCTATAAATTCTGATAAATTAGCAGATTCAACATTTTCATTTGCTTTTCTTACTGCAGATGGCGCTTTGTCAAATCCCATGATTTTAAACTGCGGATTAACAATTTTTTTCAAAAGGGAATCTTGAATTATATAATATAAATCTTCATCATAATCACTCCACTTTTCAAAAGCAAATTCTGGGCGATTGATGTTGGCTGGAATATGACAAGCAATCATCGCTGCTTCAATCAAAATAGTTCCAGAACCACACATTGGATCAATAAAATTACTGTGTCCTGTGTATCCTGAAAGTAATACCAATCCTGCAGCAAGAACTTCGTTAATTGGCGCAATATTAGTGGAAGTTCTATAACCTCTTTTATGCAGTGAATCACCTGAAGAATCTAAAGAAACAGTACAAATATCTTTCAAAATATGAACGTGAATCTTTAAATCTGGATGTTTTAGATCTACATTCGGACGCTTATGATATTTATGTCGAAAATAATCAGCAATTGCATCTTTAGATTTTAATGAAATATAATGAGAATTGGACGTGAAAAACTTAGAGTTTACAACTGCTCCAATAGAAAATGTTCCGTCAACAGACATATAATTTTCCCATTTTATTTTTTGAAGTCCATCGTACAAATCTTCTTCATCAAAAACTTTAAAAGTCTTGATTGGTTTTAATATTCTGATGGCTGTTCTCAACGTGATATTCGCTTTGTACATAAAGCCTGTGTCACCATAAAAGGAAACATTACGTACACCTTTTTTCACATCTACTGCGCCCAAATCTTTCAATTCGTTTTCCAGTACCTCTTCTAATCCGAACATGGTTGTTGCAACCATTTTGAAGTTTTTAGCCATCAATTTAAATTTGTTGCAAAGATAACGTATTTTTGTTTTCAATTATTAAAATAAACTGTTCTCGATATTATTTTCTCTTTTTTGTCGAAAATCACTCGAACTAACGACTAATTTTAATATTTATACTAAATCATTTTATGAATACATCTACAGATTGGTTTGCTTCATGGTTTGATACCGATTTTTACCATATTTTATACAAAAATCGTGATGACAAAGAAGCACAGTTGTTTATGACTAATTTAGTTTCCTTTTTGGAATTAAAAAAAGGTGCCAAAATATTAGATTTGGCCTGTGGAAAAGGACGTCATTCTGTATTTTTAAATTCTTTAGGCTTTGATGTTGTTGGCGCTGATTTATCGCAAAACAGTATTGCTTTTGCAAAGCAATATGAAAACGAAACTTTAGAATTTGTACAACACGATATGCGAGTAACTTTTGAAACAAAATTTGATGCAATTTTTAATTTATTTACTAGTTTTGGCTATTTTGTTGATGATTCAGAAGATATTAATGTACTCAAAAACATTAAAAACGGACTGAAAGATAGAAATAGTTTTGCTGTTATTGATTTTGTCAATATAAATAAGGCTATTAAAAACTTAATAGTAAAGGAAACAATCCATCGTGATACTATTACCTTTAATATTACTCGTAAAGTAGAAAATGGATTTATTATTAAAAATATTGAAGTAATATCAGATGATGAGTCTTACACATACTTTGAACGTGTAAAGTGTCTTGATTTTGAAAAAATAAAGGCTTATCTAGAAACTGTAGGTTTGAAATTAAGAGCCGTTTTTGGTGATTATAATTTACAGGAATATAATGAAGAAAATTCAAATAGATTATTATTAATACTTTCAAGATGAACTTTTTAATACTATTTTTAGCAGTAATCGTTGGGGTTTTAGTAGTTTATGTACTAAAACCCAAGAAATCTATCACTCAACTCCTACTTTCTTTTAGTGGTGCATATTTATTGGCAATTACAGTTACACATTTATTGCCCGAAGTTTTCGAAAATTCGACTAAAAATATTGGTGTTTTTATCATTTTAGGATTGTTGATTCAATTAGTGATGGATTATTTCTCAAAAGGTGTTGAACATGGACATATACACCATCATAAATCAGGATTCTCCATTATTTTATTTATGAGCTTATGCCTACATGCGTTTATGGAAGGTATTCCATTGGCAGATCATGAGCATCAAGAATTATTGTGGGCAATTGTAGTTCATAAAATACCTATTACCATTGTTTTAGGTAGTTTTTTAGCATATTCTGACACTTCGCTTATCAAAAGTCTTGCATTGCTCTTATTTTTTGCATTGATGTCTCCTTTAGGGAGTTATATTGGTGCAAGCACATCTTTTATGCTTACTTACAAAACTGAAATTACTGCTATTATCATTGGAATATTCCTGCATATTTCTACGATTATTATTTTTGAAAGTGCTGAAAATCATAAATTTAACAGCACAAAATTTATTGCGATTTTAGTTGGGTTTGGAGTTGCGTTGATTGTTTGACAACCTTAATTCGCAACTTCACTAATAAACTTAATTCGCATTAATTGGAGTTCATCATAATCATAATCACCATCAAACTCTTCCATTGCGACATCAATTTTATCTGTTTCGGCTTCCATAAAATAATCAAATATCTCTTCTTGTTGATCTTCGTCTAATATTTCATCAAGATGATAACCTATATTTAATTTTGTACCCATAAAGACAATTCGCTGCATTTCAATAATTAATTCATCGAATTTCAAGCCTTTAGACTTCGCAATATCTTCAAGAGCTATTTTTTTATCAGTGTTTTGTATAATAGATAATTTTAAAGACGAATTAACTCCTGTACTTTTCACAACCAAATCATCTGGTCTAAGTATATCGTTCTCTTCAACATAATCTGCAATTAAACCAATAAAATCTTCACCAAATTTTCGTGCTTTTCCTTCTCCAAAACCATGAACATTTGTCAATTCTTCAAGAGTAATAGGATATTTTAGTGTCATATCATCCAAAGATGGATCTTGAAATACTGCAAACGGCGGAACACCTTGACGTTTTGCAACTCGCTTTCGCAAATCTTTCAACATTCCCATCAACTTATCATCAACACTTCCTCCAGCACTTTTTGCATTTACAATTATACCATCGTCATCAGTATCATATACGTGATCTTCGGTCATCATAAAAGAGTATGGATTTTCTAAATATTCCCTACCCTTTTCAGTAACTTTAACAACACCATACTGTTCTATTTCTTTGCGAATTAAATTCACAACCAAAACTTGACGTAAGAGCGCCATCCAATAATTGGCGTTTTTCGCTTTCCCTTTTCCAAAAAATGGTTGCTCAT
>JAKITY010000107.1 GCA_021647835.1 Flavobacteriaceae bacterium
ATAACACCTATTCTTTTTTCTCTTTATATGCCAATATTGATAATTTTTCGTATTTAGAAGATGAAATAGTAATTGAAAAAAGACCTGAAATTGATCGTTGGATTTTATCAGAATTAAACACCTTAATGCAAACTGTTGAAACTAGTTTTGATGACTATGAGCCAACAAAAGCGGCACGTGCAATTCAATATTTTGTTACCGAAAATTTAAGTAATTGGTTTGTGCGATTGAGTAGAAGACGTTTTTGGAAAGGAGATTATCAGCAAGATAAAATATCGGCATACCAAACTTTATATACCTGTATGCTGACTGTTGCTAAGTTAGCATCGCCAATTGCACCGTTTTTTATGGACAATCTATATAAAGATTTGACAGCAGTTTCAGGAAAAGGATTAGAATCTATACATTTAGATAGATTTCCTGTATCAAATCCAGCATTAATTGATGCGGATTTAGAGCGCAAAATGCAAAAGGCACAAAAGATAGCCTCAATGGTATTGTCGTTGCGCAAAAAAGAAATGATAAAAGTACGTCAGCCATTACAAAGAATAATGATTCCTGTGCTAGATAAGCAAGATAGAGAAGATATTTTGGCAATTCAAAATTTAATTATTTCGGAAGTAAATGTAAAAGAGATAGAATTATTAGATGATGCTTCTGGTATTTTGGTAAAGAATATTAAACCAAATTTTAAAGTTTTAGGACCTAAATATGGTAAAGATATGCGATTGATTGGTGCTGAAATTCAGAAACTTACACAAGAAGATATCAGTAAAATAGAAAAAGAAGGAAAAATAAATATTGAAGTAAATGGTACTTTTTTAGAACTATCTATTGATGAAGTAGAAATTTCTTCACAAGATATTGAAGGTTGGTTAGTTGCCAATCAAGGAAGATTAACAGTTGCTTTGGACGTTACGATTACAGATGCGTTGCGAAAAGAAGGAAATGCACGAGAATTGATAAATAGAGTACAGAATTTGCGGAAAGATTCAGGTTTTGAAGTAACCGATAAAATTAAGTTAAGTATTGAAAAAAATAGTATTTTAGAGGCGTCAGTAAAAGCAAACGAAACTTACATTAAAAGTGAAACACTTACCAATGAATTGGTGTTTGTAGATATTGTGAAAAACGGTACAGAAATTGCTTTTGACACTGTAGAAACAAAAATAGTAATAGAAAAAAATTAAAAATTATGGATACGACTTCAATTAAATATTCAAAAAAAGATTTAGCCGAATTTAAAGAAATTATTTTGGCTAAAATCGCATACGCTCAAGAAGATTTGCACTTGCTAAAAGGCGCATTTAAAAATGACAGGAATAACGGAACAGAAGATACTTCACCAACATTTAAGGCTTTTGAAGAAGGCTCAGAAACCATGAGTAAAGAGGCGAATGTACAGTTGGCAATACGTCAAGAAAAATTTATTCGCGATTTAAACAATGCTTTATTAAGAATTGAAAACGGAACCTATGGTGTTTGCCGCACAACAGGAAAATTGATTCAAAAAGAACGTTTAAAATTAGTTCCACACGCAACTTTAAGCATTGAAGCGAAGAGAATGCAGTAAAAAGCAACCCATTGAAAAAAGCCATTTTTATTATTTTTGCCGTTTTATTGATAGACCAACTTTTAAAAATCTATATAAAAACAAACTTTTTTTTAGGGGAAAGTATCCATATCTTTGGATTCGATTGGGCGCGCATCTATTTTGTTGAGAACAACGGAATGGCTTGGGGAGCCGAATTTGGAGGAAGAAAAGGAAAACTTTTTTTAACATTATTTAGATTGGTTGCCATTGTAGGAATTGCATATTGGCTCGTTACATCAATAAAAGAAAAGGCTTCAAAATTATTAATTGTTGCCATTTCATTAATATTTGCAGGCGCATTGGGAAACATTATCGACTCTGTTTTTTATGGTCTGATTTTCGATACACCAGGAGGAAGAAATGTAGCAACTTTGTTTTCTGAAAATCCATACGGAACCTTATTTCACGGAAAAGTAGTTGATATGTTCTATTTTCCTTTTATTCAAAACGCACAATTTCCTTCTTGGATACCTTTTGTTGGAGGAGAAACATTCACTTTTTTTAACGCCATTTTTAACTTTGCAGATTTTGCAATTTCTTGTGGTGTTGGCGTTTTATTGGTGTTTAATAAGCGTGTTTTTCCTAAAGAAAGTTAGTTTTTAAAAAGAAGGCTCTTCTTTCCAAGATTTTTTAATACAATCCAGTAAATCTTCAAGGTGATTAATCTCAACATGATCCATAATTACAACTTTGTACCACTTATTGTTTCCATCATGAGTTTCGGGAACTAAATCAAATTTATTTTCAATTTCCCTTGAAATTTTGTCAGATTTCATCGTTATAATATTCATTTTTGGATGGCGATAATAGGCAATATCCAACTCGTCTAATTGATTGCAAAACCAGTCTGTACGCATCAATAAAATATTTATTTTTTCAAACCATCTATGCGGTCCGTAACTAAATAAAATCATCCAAACAGCAAGTGCATTTGCTCCAGAACGACTTCCACATAATGTTAAATCCATTCCGTTTACATACTGCGCTTCTTTGGTTAAAACATTGGAAATTAATCCTTTTCTTGATAGAAAAACGCCAGTTCCATAAGGTGCTTGTAGCATTTTATGCGCATCAATAGTAATGGAATCTATGTGTGGATTGCTAAAATCAATATTCTGTTTTTCTTTGTTAAACGGATAAATAAATCCGCCAAAAGCACCATCAATATGAATTTTAAATTCAACTTTTAATTCTGATAAAACGTCCACAAAAAGATTGGGATCATCTACAGAACCAAACATTGTTGTCGCCATATTAGAAACGACAATAAAGTATTTTTTACCTTTACTTTTGGCGATTTCAATGTGGCTTTTTAAAACATCTTTATCAATCAAGCGAGTTTCAAAATCTACAGGAATTGTAATACTTTCTATTCCCAATAAATTTGCTCCTTTAGCAATAGAATAATGCGTATCTTCTGAAGAAATAATGGCTATTTCGTTAAAAGTTACTTTGAAAGTATTGCTATAATAATTTCTATAAATCCACAAAGCCTGAATGTTGGCTTCCGTTCCACCTGTGGCAATGTAGCCGTCAAATTCATTAGGTTTGCAATTAAAAACATCGACAGCAAGCACATTTAATGCTTCTCTTTCTAATTCATGAGAACCGCTAAAAGCATGTTCGGACTCGCCAATTGTATGGCATCCTATATGATTTGGATTGGCAACAAATGCTCTTAATAATGGAGCGTCTTTTAAAAACGGAGCGTTGTCGTAAAACACATTCCCATCTAGTTTAGATGCTGGATATCCCAAAGAAGTATCATTTGAAAAATCTACATTTGATTGTATGGCATTGTCTATTTTTTCGGTTAAAATTTTTGAGGAATATTTTTTCCAGTACTGCATAATTTACTTTTTTCCAAAGTTAATATATCTTTTTTAATGAATGCGGTGTATTTTGATAATTAAGTTGTTGGTTGTCGGTTATCAGTTATCAGTTATCAGTTATCAGTTATCAGTTATCGGTTATCGGTTGCGGGTTTTGGGTTGTGGGTTTCTCTTTTGAAGAGAAGAGAAAAATAAACTTATAAACAATGAAACTCATAAACAATAATTTACATAAATTCGTTGTGTGCAAAATCCTTCCTTAGAAATACAGATAAAAACACTTCCTTCGAGTTTTGGAGTGTATCAGTATTTTGACAAAGAGGATAAGATTTTGTACGTTGGAAAGGCAAAAAATTTAAAGAAAAGAGTTGCATCATATTTCAATAAAAATCATAAAAACGGAAAGACACGCGTTCTCGTAAAAAAGATTGCAAGTGTAAAGCATATTGTTGTAGATACCGAAACAGACGCGTTGTTGTTAGAAAACAATCTTATAAAAAAGTACCAACCAAGATATAATGTGATGTTGAAAGACGACAAAACCTATCCTTGGATTTGTATAAAAAAAGAACGTTTTCCACGCATATTTTTAACACGAAGAGTTGTCAAAGACGGTTCGGAATATTTTGGACCTTACACTTCTGTAAGAATTACAAGAGCCTTGTTGGATTTGATAAAAGAATTGTATCCATTGCGTACGTGTGCTTTTCTTTTAAGTGAAAAAAACATTGAAAATAAAAAGTATAAACAATGTTTAGAATATCATATTGGCAACTGCAAAGCACCTTGCGAAGGGAATCAAACCGAAGAAAATTACAACAAAGACATCAAAGCAATCAAACAAATAATTAAAGGAGATTTTAAAGAAACGCTTCAAGCCTTTAAAGATTTAATGTTTTTTTATGCTTCAGAAATGAAATTTGAACAAGCACAAAAAATGAAGGAAAAGATAGACAATCTTGCTAATTATCAAGCAAAATCTACGGTTGTAAATCCTATGATAAGCAATGTTGATGTGTTTTCTATTATTTCTGATGAAAGTTATGGCTACATCAATTTTTTTAAAATAATGAACGGTTCTATCATTCAATCTCATACTTCAGAAATAAAAAAGAAATTAGAGGAAACGGATAAAGAATTGTTGGAACTGGCAATTGTGGAAATTCGGCAACGATTTCATTCGCAATCAAAGGAGATTTATACGCCTTTTAAGGTTGATTTGGGCGATGAAATTAAAGTTACTGTTCCAAAATTGGGAGATAAAAAACGAATTGTAGAACTCTCGCTCCGAAATGCTAAATACTATCGGCAAGAACAGTTTAAGCAACTAAAAATGGTAGATCCAGACCGTCATACAAACCGAATTATGGCGCAATTGAAAAAAGATTTACGACTGTCGGCGGAACCAAGACACATAGAATGTTTCGATAATTCTAATATTCAAGGAACGCATCCTGTTGCGGCTTGCGTAGTTTTTAAAAACGGAAAACCAAGTAAAAAAGACTATCGACATTTTAATATAAAAACGGTTGAAGGTCCAGACGATTTTGCATCGATGGAAGAAGTAGTGTATCGGCGTTATAAAAGATTGCTCGATGAAGAACAAAGTTTGCCTCAATTAATTGTTATTGATGGCGGAAAAGGACAGTTGTCATCAGCATTAAAAAGTTTAGATGCTTTAGGACTGCGACATAAAATTGCGATTATTGGAATTGCAAAAAGATTGGAGGAAATTTATTTTCCAAATGATGCTATTCCATTATATTTAGATAAAAAATCGGAATCGTTAAAAATTATTCAGCAACTTAGAAATGAAGCGCATCGATTTAGTATTATACATCATAGAAATAAGCGAAGTAAGACAGCAATTCAGACAGAATTAGAAGAAATCCCTGGAATTGGACAGCAAACAATTGTAACATTATTACAACATTTTCGTTCTACTAAAAGAGTGCTCGATGCTCCTTTTGAAGATTTAGTGAAAATTATTGGAGTTTCTCGCGCAACCAAACTGTATAATTACTATCATACTAAGTAGTGTAACTATGTAACGATTGAAGAACTAAACCGTCTAATTTAAAAACACACACATAAGGATGAATAAATTGCTAACCATTCTATTTCTTTTGATTTTTACTGTTTCTTTTTCGCAAGAAAATGATTCAATTAAGAAAAAAGACACTATAAAAAAAGACCTTAAAGTTGGTTTGGTACTTTCTGGAGGCGGCGCAAAAGGTTTTGCTCATGTAGGAGTTTTAAAAGTTCTTGAAGAGACAGGAGTTCGCGTTGATTATATTGGCGGCACAAGTATGGGAGCAATTGTTGGCGCAATGTACGCTTCTGGATATAATGCCAAAGAGATAGATTCATTGATACGAACATTTGATTTTGATAAGATTATGCAAGATCAAATTCCAAGAAAATCCAAGCCTTTTTATGAAAAGCAAAATGGTGAAAAATATGCAATTACACTTCCTGTAGAAAGAGGAAAGGTAGGATTGCCTAAAGCGCTGTCTAAAGGACAGAACGTATTGAACCTCACCTCTGAATTGTTACAACATGTAGATACAATTAGAGATTTTAATAAACTTCCAATACCATTTTTCTGTATTGCTACAAACCTTGAAACTGGAAAACAAGAATTATTAAATAGCGGTTTTTTACCAAGAGCGGTGCAAGCAAGCGGCGCCTTTCCAACACTTTTAGAACCTATTGAAATTGACGGAAAATTGCTTGCTGATGGTGGAATTGTTAATAATTTTCCTATTGATGAAGTTTTAGAAATGGGTGCTGATATTATTATTGGAATTGATTTAAAAAATGATTTTGACACTAAAGACGAGTTGAATTCTGCATTGAAAATACTCAATCAAATTATTGGTTTTCAGATGTATAAAGACTATGGAGATAAAATAAAAAAAACAGATGTTTATTTACATCCAAATATTGATCAGTATGAAGTAACTTCTTTCGATAAATTAGAAGAAATAGTGAAAGTTGGTGAAGATGCTGCGAGATTAAAATTTGATGAGCTTGTTAAAATTGCAGCACAGCAAATAGGAAAACGCGAGCCAATTCTTAGAAAAGAGAACCCTCAAGAAATAAAAATAAAAAGTATTGAAATTAAAGGAAATAAAGATTATACACGAACGTATATAAAAGAGAAAATGAAAATAGCTAATGGAGAAGCCATTACTTTTTCAGATTTTGTAGAAGGAATTAATAACCTTTCGGCAACAGGAAACTTTACGAGTGTACAGTATGAAATAGAAGAAGAAAAAGATGGAAGCATCATTAGATTAAAGTTGAAGCAAAACGACATTTCTACCTATGTAAACTTTTCTGTGCACTATGATAATTTATACAAAACAGGAGTTTTAGGGAATATTACATCAAAGCACGTGCTTAATAAAAATGATGTTTTTTCTTTAGATTTAATTCTTGGAGATAATCTTCGCTATAATTTAGATTATTTTATTGATAATGGTTCTAACTGGAGTTTTGGTTTAAAATCACGTTTCAATACTTTTGATTTTGACACAAGCCTCCATACAAATGGTTTTAATGTGAGTCAATTGAATCTAAAATACATTGACTTTACAAATCAATTATACTTTCAAACGGTACTTAATAGAAAGTTTGCTTTAGGTATTGGAGCAGAGCATAAGCGAATAAGCGCAAGTACTAAAACACTAATAACAACCACAAATCAAGAAAAAACATATTTTGATAGGTCAGATTATTTTAATGCAATTTCTTATTTGAAATTTGATACTTATGATAAGAAATATTTTCAAAAAGAAGGAACCTTTGTAGATATTGATTTTAGATGGTATTTATTTTCTTCTGATTACAATGACAATTTTAATTCTTTCTCTCAACTCAAAGGAAAGTTTGGATACGCACATACATTTTTTAATAAATTGACAGCACATATTACATCTGAGGCAGGAATTACAATTGGCGACAATAACAACTTTATATTAGATTACCATTTAGGAGGTTATGGAGAAAATTATATAAATTCTTTTATTCCTTTTCAAGGATATGAATTTGCAGGATTGTCAAATAGTACTTTTTTAAAATCGGCATTGACACTTAGATATGAGTTTATAAAAAAACATTATTTGATGACAACTTTAAATGTTGCACGAGCAGATAGTAATCTATTTAATGGAGGTGATATTTTTGAAAACACAAAAACAGGTTATGGAATTGGCTACGGCTTTGATTCTTTTCTTGGCCCTGTAGAACTCAACTATACACACTCTCCAGATACTAAAGAAAGTTTTTGGTATTTTAATTTAGGATATTGGTTTTGATTTTATAATGTTTCAAACAATTTTTGTAAAGTAATGTCAAGAGCAAATGCAAGTATTGCAATAGTTGTAATGTTTGGAGTAACAATTCCTTTTTCTATTTTGTAGATGTATTGTCTGTCTTTTTGTGTTCGTTTTGCAAGTTCTACTTGTGTTAAATTTTTCTGAAGCCTGAAATATTTAATGCGCTCTCCAACAGCAGTTGGAATGCTTTTCTTTAAGGCATTAATTTTTATATCAGACAATTCACACATTTAGGCAATGTGCAGTTTTTGTAAAAAAATACTATAACAGGTCAAACGCATTAAAACATTTATAAATCAGTTGAATTAAACACCTAAAAAACAATAAATTAAGTTTGTTTTTTCGATTAAAAATTCGTATATTTATTTGATAATCAAATAGATAAATATGAATTCAGAAAACAAATTATTTTTATTTTCTAAATCGATTCCTGATTTTAGAATTGACAGAAAAAAGTTGCATCCATCAGAAAACATCATTTTCATTACCATACTTGCTGTAATTTGTGGGGCTGAAACTTGGGAAGAAATTGAAGATTACGGAATAGTTAAACAAGAGTTTTTAGCTAGTATCTTAGATTTAGAAAA
>JAKITY010000108.1 GCA_021647835.1 Flavobacteriaceae bacterium
GCCAACACAACCATAGGGTTAATGAATTTAACATATAATATGTTCAGAAAAATTCAATTAGAAAGAATAACAATAGGATAGGTGCGTCTATTTTAGAAATTATTAAAATACAACTAACTGATTGTGAGGTGAATGAAATTTAAAATAGAAAAATAGTAATTCAAAAAAATTAGTGGAAAATAACACTAAAATGAAATTAAGAGTTTTTAGAGATGCCCCTAATCTTTATCAAGGATAATGGTCTGGTTCTTCCCTTTGTAATTCTTGCTTATAATATTTTTGTTTTCCGTCCTCTTTATAACTGATAATGGCTTCATTCTCTTTTAAATTAAGTGGAAATTTAATTTTTTTTGTAGGTGGTTTATTACCATACTCCGCATTTGTGTCACTACTCATAATTATATCTGGTTGTTGAGTTACATTTGTTTTAAATCTACCAATATATAATGAGTTGTTTGTTTCTATTTTTGCTTTCTGACCTCTAAAAAAGACACTGTCTAATGTGATTTTACTAGAATCAAAACTATCAATTATAAAAAACACATTTACGCCACTTCCGCCACCTCTAACTCCTGCAACCCACTCTTTATAAGTCGCTTTCACTATCTTAAACGATGTTTCTTTTTGAATTTTATATACCACTTCTTTTGAATTTCCACATTGAGCAATACTTAATAGAATTGTACTTCCTAAAACAATACTTAATAATGTTTTCATTTTTTAATCTTTTTTCAAAGATACTATTTCAAAATTGATGCCAAAAAAAGCCCAAAGTCAATTGACTTTGGGCTTTTTTAAATTTATAAGAATTTCTTAGAATCCGTAATTCAAACCAAATAGCCAATAAGATTGCAAGTCATTATCAACAGTATCAAATGTTTCTAATGGATTACCAGCAAGAGCATAGTTTAATGCTTCTTGTTTGTTCTTTCTCAAGCCTACTTCAAATCCTACTCCAATACCTTTCCAAAGTGTATATCCTAAAGAATTTGTCCATGTCCAATTTGAATAATCTGAACTTTTATAACTTTGAAATGCAGATAAGTTAGATTTTAAATTAACCTTTCCTAATTTAGCAGTATAATCAGCAACTATTTTTGCTCCCATAGAGGATTCAAAAATAGAATTTGAATCGCTAAACACAAAATTATAATTTAATGGATGAATAACAACGATTAAATTATTGATTGGTGTCCAAGTCGCTCCAACTCCTAAATCTAAATATCCAGGATCATTGAAATTATCTATAATTGATGTTCTATATTCTCCTAAGGCAGATACAGCCCACTTATCATTCAGTTTTCTTCCGTACAAAGACGTTATGCTAAACACATCTGTTGCAGATTTAAAGTCTTTATCATCATTAGGATTGTCTTTATTATCAATTTTCACCCAACTTAAGTTAACGCCTAATGAATTTCTCCAAAAAAACTTTTCCTGTAATAAGTTTGCATAACCGTTTACTGTAATTCCAAGGTTTCCTGCACTTGAATTTGGCGTCCCTTTAGAATACCAATTATCAAATCCAGATAAATTACCTCCAATAGTACCGAAAGCACCTTTTTCCCATCCAGGAAGTGCATCAATTTTTGTTTGAAGCGCATCAATTTCAGACTGTAATGTTGCAATTGAATCTTTTTTTGGTGCTTGTAACGCTTTTAATTCTTCTTCTGTTTGTGCATTTATTGAAACTGTTGAAATAATCAATAACGCTAGTAAAACTATTTTTTTCATTTTTATTATTTTTAAAATTTTGAGGGTGCAAATATATTCTTTTTTTCTTTAGAGGCAAGAATTATTTTGAGAGCGCTTTTTTATAAAGAGGAACTGTAGAACAAGCTTCGCCATACATCACAGATTTTGCAACAGGAATCAGTTTTGAAACCAATTGAATGTATGCTGTTTCAGGAATGTTTTTTTCAGAACACCCTTTTATGATAATTGGTTTGTTTTTGTATTCTTCGGTAGGTAAATCAGTAATAATATCTTGAAAAATGGATGTTTCTAATTCTGATAAATTTCCAACAATAATGTTTTTGGAAAATGGCGCTAAATTCGTAGTAATTAATAAATACGCCCAAGAAGGGATAATAGCATCTGAAGAACAAGTAAGCGCCACAAAACTATCTTTATATTGACTCCAATCATGACTTTTGACTGAAACTCTAAAATCTTTTTCTTTTAGGATTATTTCTTTAAAAAGCCAACTTTTAATATCTATAACAACACGCTTTCCTTGAGGGTAATAATCTTCAAGGTCAATAGTAATTAATTTACTATTTGCTACTTTGTTTATGATTTCTTTTTTGATGATTTTTTTGATTCTAAAGTTTTTTTCCTACTTCTTTCTCTCGCTCTTTTTTTTGTTGCCTCTCTATACTCTTCATCTTCATGATATCTATTTCTAGCTCTTTCTAACGTTTTTTTATGATACTTAGCGTCTGTATGGTACTTTTCCCTATAATACGTTTTTGTTTTCTCTCTAAATTCCTCATCGTTAGCATATAAATCATTAAGCTTTTTCTTTTCAGATTCTCTACGTTTTTTATATGCATCACGTTCACTCATTAATATAATTTATAAAAACCCCAATTCTAACTTCGCTTCTTCACTCATCATATCTTGTGTCCAAGTTGGATCAAAAGTAATCTCTACTTCTGCTCCGCGAACTTCTTCTAACGTTTTAACCGTTTCTTCAACTTCTATTGGCAATGTTTCTGCAACAGGACAGTTTGGGGATGTCAAAGTCATTAAAATTTTCACATCTTTTTCTTCGCTTATCATCACATCATAAATCAACCCTAATTCATAAATATCAACAGGAATTTCTGGATCAAAAATTGTTTTAATTTTCTCTATAATTTTATCGCCTAAATCTTGCGCGTTATCTTGTGTCATATTCTTATTGATTATACGTATATGTTATTATTGTCTGAGTAGTGCCAGAATTTGAAATACTTGTTCTAGTTATTTTAGTTAAGAAGTCTTCAGCATCATATTCATTAAGATAATTATTAGTCCTTGTAATTATTCCGTTTTCATAAAATTCTCTTTTAACAAGATTATGGTTGTTTAATATAAAACCAATAGAACTAGCTGATTTTAACATAAATGAATTATTTGTGAAAGGTGATTTCTTATTATCATATGTATAAATTCGATAATTATTTAAATTCATTCTTTCTGTTATTTTTAATGTATTTTCAGTAGCATTATATTCATAATCATAAATCTCAATAGTATTATCGATTATATCTTTAATCTCTCGTGTCATAATAATGTTATCAGAATTATATGTATATAAATACTCTTTATGGAAAGCATTCCCATAAGCTGTAACTATTTTTTTAATATTATCTCCATTGTATTCAATAATATTATATCCTATCATATTATTTCCTTCATCAAATATATTGGCTCCTACAATCCTTTCATTTTCAAAAATATACTCTGAGTTTCTATTATATATATTGTTTGTTTCTACATAATCTTCTGCTATTAAATTATATGCGTCATCGTATGTATAATGGCGCTCATAATCAAAGGTGTTTTGTCCAATTAATGATGAGGTTTCACTTACAAGTAATTTTGGAATAACTTTTTCATTATCATCAGCTGAACAAGAAGACAAAAGAAATAATAGAAGTGTTAAGGTTGATAAAAAAATCTTTTTCATAATATTTATTAATTTAATGTAAAATTATGCCAGTTTTGATTGATACACCAAAGCATATAATTTTATTTGTTTAATCATCGATACTAACCCATTGGCACGAGTTGGAGATAAATGTTCTTTCAGACCAATTTTGTTAATAAATTCTGTATCAGCATTTAATATGTCTTTTGGCTCTTGATTTGTAAAAGTTCTTAATACCAACGCAACAATTCCTTTGGTTAAAATAGCATCACTATCTGCCGTAAAAAGAAGTTTCTCACCTTCAAAATCTGCATGAACCCACACTTTAGATTGGCAACCTTTTATCAAGTTTTCGTCTAATTTATATACATCATCAATTAAAGGTAAAGATTTACCTAATTCAATGATATATTCATAACGTTCCATCCAATCATCAAACATTGAGAACTCATCAATAATTTCTTCTTGTATTTCTTTGATAGTCATTTTTTAAACTTATTTTTGCAAAGATAAGAAGAAGTTTGAAGACTAATGACAGTTATTAAGAACTTTTCTAAATAATAAAAAGTAATGAGTAAATTATTAGCCGTTGGTACAGTAGCATTTGACGCTATTGAAACACCTTTTGGTAAAACAGATAAAATTTTAGGAGGTTCTGGGACTTTTGTTAGTTTGGCTGCATCACAATTTGGTATAAAAACAGGAGTGGTTTCTGTAGTTGGTGGAGATTTTCCACAATCATATTTAGATATGATGAATTCTAAAGGTATTGATACTTCGGGAATTGAAATTATCAAAGAAGGAAAAACATTTTTTTGGAGCGGTAAATATCACAACGACATGAACTCTCGTGACACTTTGATTACCGAATTAAATGTATTAGAACATTTTAAACCAGTCGTTCCTGAAAATTTTAAAGACGCTGCAATTGTAATGCTTGGAAATTTACATCCACTAACACAAGCATCTGTTTTAGACCAAATGACTGAAACTCCAAAATTAGTAGTTTTAGATACTATGAATTTTTGGATGGATATTGCACTTGATGATTTACACACGGTTTTAAAACGCGTAGATGTTATTACAATAAATGATGAAGAGGCTCGTCAATTGAGCGGAGAGTATTCGTTGGTAAATGCAGCGAAGAAGATTCACGAAATGGGTCCAAAATATGTGGTCATAAAAAAAGGAGAACACGGAGCCTTATTATTTAACGAAGGGAAAATGTTTTATGCTCCAGCATTGCCATTGGCAGAAGTTTTTGATCCAACAGGAGCAGGAGATACATTTGCAGGAGGTTTTTGTGGATATTTAGTCAAAACGAAAGACATCTCTTTTGAGAATATGAAAAACGCAATAATTTACGGTTCTAATTTAGCATCGTTTTGCGTAGAGAAATTTGGAACAGAGCGAATGGAAGAATTAACAACAAATGAAGTCAAAAATCGCTTGCAAGCTTTTAAAGACTTGACACAATTTGATATAGAATTATCTTAAAATATAAATCCGCATTTTATTGCGGATTTTTTTATGCACCTATGTCATCATTCTTGCGAAAGCAGGAATCTCATAAACAAAAGAGAACCAACATAATTAAATTAGACTCCTGTTTTGCAGGAATGACAAAAAATAGAAATGAGCGACGCTATTAAACACGAATGTGGAATTGCACTATTAAGGCTTAAAAAACCTTTAGAGTTTTATAAGAAAAAGTACGGCACATCTTTTTACGGAATCAATAAAATGTACTTATTGATGGAAAAACAACACAATCGTGGTCAAGATGGTGCTGGTTTTGCAAGTATCAAATTTGATATGAATCCAGGACAGCGTTACATAAGCAGAGTTCGTTCAAATCAACAACAGCCAATTCAAGATATTTTTGCTCAAATTAATGAACGATTAAATAGTGTTTTAGAAAAAAACCCTGAAAGAAAGGATGATGTGCAATGGCAAAAAGAAAATATGCCGTATGTAGGAGAGTTGTTTTTAGGGCACGTTCGTTACGGAACTTTTGGAAAGAATAGCCTCGAAAGTGTGCACCCTTTTTTACGTCAAAATAACTGGAAACACAAGAATTTAATTGTTGCAGGAAATTTTAATTTGACCAATTCGGATAAAATTATGCAAGAATTGATTGAGTTAGGGCAACATCCAAAGGAAAACACAGACACAGTAACTGTGATGGAAAAAATAGGACATTTTTTGGATGATGAAACTGAAAAAATTTATAGAAAATGTAAGAAAAAAGGCATTAATAAAATTGATGCTTCTGCAATAATATCAGAAAAATTAAAAGTTCATAAGGTATTAAAACGTGCTTCTAAAAATTGGGATGGAGGTTATGCAATGGCTGGATTGATAGGTCATGGAGATGCTTTTGTTTTGCGCGATCCTGCGGGAATAAGACCAGCATTTTTTTATGAAGATGATGAAATTGTGGTGGTTGCTTCAGAGCGTCCTGTGATACAAACAGTTTTTAATGTTGATATTGACAAAGTACATGAATTGGAGCGAGGTCATGCACTAATTGTAAAAAGAAATGGCGACACAAGTGTAAAACCTGTTTTAGAGCAGTTGCCAAAAAAAGCATGCTCATTTGAACGTATTTATTTTTCTCGCGGAAGTGATGCAGACATTTATCAAGAACGAAAAAATCTCGGAAAAAATGTTTTTCCTCAGATATTAAAATCGATAAATAATGATATTAAAAATTCGGTGTTTTCATTTATTCCAAATACTGCAGAGACTTCGTTTTTTGGAATGTTTGAAGCTGCAGAAGATTTTTTGAATCAACAAAAAACCAAGATATTATTAGAAGGAAACCATAATTTATCTGCTAAAAAAGTTACGGAAATATTATCCATAAGAGCAAGAATGGAAAAAATTGCTGTAAAAGACGTGAAATTACGCACTTTTATTGCTGATGATAATTCTCGTGATGATTTAGTAGCGCATGTTTATGATGTTACTTATGGAGTTGTAAAGCCAACCGATAATTTGGTGATTATTGATGATAGTATTGTTAGAGGAACAACTTTAAAAAAGAGTATTATCAAAATTTTAGATCGACTAAACCCAAAAAAAATTGTTGTTGTTTCTTCTGCTCCTCAAATCCGATATCCAGATTGTTACGGAATTGATATGGCAAAAATTGGTGATTTTATTGCTTTTAAAGCAGCAATAGAGTTGCTAAAAGAAACGAATCAACACAAAATTATAGATGATGTTTATAAGAAATGTATCAATCAAAAAGAACTGGAAGATACAGAAATACAAAATTTTGTAAAAGAAATTTACACTCCATTTACTGATGTAGAGGTTTCTAATAAAATTGTTCAAATGCTTAAAACAAAGAGTATTAAAAGCGATATTGAGGTGATTTATCAAACGGTAGAAAATCTACACAAAGCCTGTCCAAATCATCTTGGAGATTGGTATTTTACTGGTAATTATCCAACTGCTGGCGGAAATAGAGTTGTAAACTCAGCATTTATTAATTTTTATGAAGGCGTAAGTAGAAGGGCTTATTGATTTAAAGGATAATTAACGATGAAAAGTTAAAATTTTGTATTAAAAAACTCCGAAGAAATTTCTTCGGAGTTTTGATATTATAAACGAACCTATTTACTTCGCCTCAGCATAACGTCTTTCAACTTCGTTCCAGTTGATAACATTAAAAAACGCTTGTACGTAGTCAGGTCTTCTATTTTGGTAATTTAAATAATATGCGTGTTCCCAAACATCCAACCCTAAAATTGGTGTTCCTCCACATTCAGAATTTGGCATTAAAGGGTTGTCTTGATTTGGTGTAGAACAAACTTCTACTTTCCCTCCTTTATGCACACATAACCAAGCCCAACCAGAACCAAAACGAGTTCCTGCTGCTTTAGCGAATACTGCTTTGAACTCATCAATACTTCCGTATTGAGCCTCAATAGCATCTTTTAATTCTCCAGATAAATACCCTTTTCCTTCAGGACTCATAACAGACCAAAACAAAGAGTGATTGTAAAAACCGCCTCCATTATTTCTTACCGCTCCATTATTCATATCTAGATTTCCAAGAATATCCTCAATAGATTTCCCTTCAAGATCAGTTCCTACGATTGCATTATTTAAGTTATTTGTATAGCCATTATGATGTTTTGTGTGATGGATTTCCATCGTTCTTGCATCAATATGTGGTTCAAGTGCATCGTAAGCGTATCCTAATTTTGGTAATTCAAAAGCCATAATTATATATTTTTAGTTAGATTAAACGTAATTTTTGCTCAAAGGTACAATACAAATTCCATTCTTGGAAATTGATTGTGTTTATAAAGGTATTGATGAATGTTATTGATAAAAAAATTAAGACCGCTTTACTAAAAGAATAAAGGGCATCTCTAAAAACTCTTAATTTCATTTTAGTGTTATTTTCCACTAATTTTTTTGAATTACTATTTTTCTATTTTAAATTTCATTTGCTTCACAATCAGTTAGTTGTATTTTAATAAGGCTCTAGTTTAAAATTGTGTTGCTATTAATATTTGATATTCTTTTTCAATATTTTTATACTTAAAATTTGATGATAAATTCTCTATCGTTTTTTCTGCAAATGATTTTGTGATATATCTTTT
>JAKITY010000109.1 GCA_021647835.1 Flavobacteriaceae bacterium
AGCCCTAAAAATAGGACTGTATAACTCAAAATGAAGAAATTCTACTCGAAAATTAATAAAAAATCAAAAATATAATTTGAAAATTAAAGTTTATTAATCAAGAACCTATACTGCAACGGTCTTAATTGATTAAAAAAGTTGAACCAATAGAAACGAATATTGTCATCTTTTATGTTGCTGATGATGTTAATGAACAGCGATTTGTAGATGCGCTTGCTAAAAGGAGTATTCTTCTCGTTTCTATGGGACAAGGAAAATTACGTATGGTTACACATCTTGATTTTACTGATAAGATGTTACAGCGAACCGTTACCGAGATTGAAAACTTGAAACTGTAATTTTTGTTTACTCTAAGAGAAAAAGAATGAAGTTAGCATGAGTTTTAATAATTATACTTTTCTTTTAATTTTAAAAACGGAAGTTCGAAATACTTATATGAAAAATGCGCAAAAATTATGGTTAATACAAAAGTCAAGATATGAATGAGTATAATTGTGATAATTGAATTGAAATTATATTTCTGCTGAATGCTTTGAAAAGAAAACACAACAATATTTAATGCAATTACATGATACATGTAGATTCCGTATGATATTTTTCCAAGATAATTTATAAACTTGCTTTTAATCTCAATGATTGAACTTGTATGACTTATAGAATACACAAACAGACTAAATAAAATTGTTATAAATAAATTCCTCATAATTAAATTTTTAAACTGTAAAAAATCCGTTATAAAAAAAACAACAACTAGTGTTAAAACTATTGGAGGAACGAATTTAGATTTTTTGATAAATTCTAACTTCTTTTTTTCTTCAAGAATAGCAATGATTCCACCAGAAAGCATAAAAAAATAAACAAAACTATACTTTTTTAAGAACCAAAGTGAATTAAGATGAAATAAGGTAAAATAGACCAATGTAACAATCAATAGAGTGATAAAAATGTTGTCTTTTTTGATAAAATAAAATAAAGGAGCAATCATTAAGTAAAACTGCTCTTCAATTCCTATAGACCATAATACTTCTAAAATTCCTCCAGGCTTATAGTGAAAAAAAATATTTGGAATAAAAAATAGATTCATCAAAATACCAGTTTTTAAATCATATTCATTTGCAAAAGGAATATTTAAAAAAGGTAATATTTTATGATAAAAAACAAAGCCAAAGATTACTATGAGATAGTATAGAGGTAAAATTCGTAATATTCTTCTCATATAAAATTTTTTGATAGAGAAAGTATTATTAATTTTACTTTTATAGATTAACCTAATGATGAGGAAGCCACTAAGAACAAAAAACATATAGACAGCCTCTACTCCTCTATTAAAAATAGGACTATTAAAGTAATATGGTAATCCTTGATTTTGACATAATTGTGGAATATGATAAATTATTACAATTGAAACTAAAATAAAACGCAACGGATTTAGATTTGGTAATTTTTTCATAAAAAAAACAAAAGTTATTTAGTTGAAAGCGAAGATAGTGTTTTAAAATAATAAAGATTTATAATCTTCTTTTAATTACATTTGTAATCATTCAAAAATTAATGCGACTTATTGTTGAAATAACATAATATGAAACATATAGGAATTGTAATTTTAGGGTTGGTAATGATGTCGTGTACTACGCATGCGCAAAAACAAGAGAAACTATCAGTAAATAAGGTAAATGAAATGACTACAGAAAATATAGAATACGCAACCTTTGGAGGAGGATGTTTTTGGTGTGTAGAAGCCATTTTTGAGCAATTAGAAGGCGTACAAAAGGTAGAGTCTGGTTATTCAGGTGGTCATGTTAAAAACCCAAGTTACAAAGCGGTAACCACAGGGAAAACAGGTCACACCGAGGTAATTCATATAACCTACAATCCAAAAGTGATTGATTTTAATCTGTTGCTTGAAGTGTTTTTCAACACTCACAACCCAACAACGCTAAATCAACAAGGAGCAGATAGAGGCACACAATACCGTTCGGCAATTTTTTATCATAATGATAGACAAAAAGAGGTTGCAAATGCAATGATTAATGCTTTTGATGAGGAAGAAGTTTTTGAAGATAAAATAGTCACTGAAGTTACAGAGTTTGATATATTTTACGTTGCAGAAGACTACCATCAAGATTACTATAATAAGAACAGCACACAAGGTTATTGCCAAGTCGTTATCAATCCTAAATTAGAGAAATTTCAGAAAATGTATAAAGAGAAATTGAAGAAAAAATAATGGCACTCTATTTGTTATATATTTACAATAAAACAATAAAATAACAAATGAATAAAAAATATAAAAAACTTACTTTAGGGATTTTATTTGATGCATTAGGATATGTATCCTTTATTTTTCCACCATTCGACTTTATTTGGGCACCATTATCTGCTTATTTAATGACCAAGTTATATAAAGGAAAAAAAGGTAAAATAGCAGCAGCAATTACATTTGTCGAAGAAGCATTACCATTTTTAGATGTCATACCAACATTTACATTAATGTGGTTATACATTTATGTGTTTAATAAAGAAAAAGTAGCAACAATTATAGATATTGATTAGCACTATTCTGGAAAGAGACGTTTAAAACCAACACGCTTCAACATTTTTTTCTCCATATTCCAAAAGAACTTGAATTGACCAAATAGCCATCCAGAAAGCGGTAAAGTGATTTGATATACAACAAAAATTAACGGAATTCTAATTACCCAAAACAACCATCCATGAGTTTTAAAACTGATTCCAATAAACTCTGTAAGCGGTTTTGCAACCCAAGTTGCGAACGAACCATTGATTGAAAACACTAAAAAAATTGCTACAATCTGCCAATTTGATTTGATATTCCAGCGTTCTTTTAGATTATTCATTTTAACAGTTTTTTTTTGTTTATAAAAATACAAAACCAAATAAAAAGACTGAACATTGCCCAGCCTTTTTTTAATATTTTTTAGCCTATTATTTTTTGCCGAATAAACCTCCAAGTAAGCCTCCTAAGCCTCCTTTTTTATTTCCGCCTCCGCTTAATAACATTCCAGCAACATCGTCAATAATACTTCCGTCACCATCTGCGTCTAACAATCTATTTACAAGACTTTGTTGTTCTTTTTGTCCACCTCCAAGCATTCCTCCAAGCAAATCTCCAAGACCACCTTGATTAGAAACCCCTTGTGAGCGAGTTTGCTTTCCTATTGCTCCCATAATGAATGGACTAGCGACTTTTAAGATATTCATAGCGCTTCCTAAGTCTTTTCCACTTGATTTACTAACCGCTTGAGCCACATTTTGTTCTCTTCCGCCAAATACATGCCCTAAGATTCCAGCACCATCATCCATCACATTTTGGTCAATTCCGCTACCACCAAGAATACTTCCAAGATTGTCTAAAACTCCTCCACTATGTTTATTATTTCCAAGTGCTTTTAATAATCCAGCAGCACCATCAGGAGTAGAAGCATTATTCTTCATTGCTCCTAATATTAATGGTAAGGCAGCATTTAAAGCACTTTGCGCTTTGTTTTCTCCCATTCCTAATTGTTTACCTGCGCCACTAATAAGCATTTTGCCCATTGGTCCGTTCAATAAATCTAAAATTCCACTCATAATCTTTTGTGTTTAGTTTTTGTTAAGTAAATATTAATTTTTAATAGGACACTAATATACAAATAATAGTCACATTTTTACTTTTTTAAATTGAAAAGACTGTAATTATATACTTTTCTTTATCTTTCGGCTAAATTTTTAAATATATACATGAAAAAACTCGCATTACATTGGAAAATATTACTCGGAATGGCATTAGGAATAATAGTTGGAATTTTAATGACAAACTTTGATGGAGGAAAAGAAATTGTGCAAGATTGGATAAAACCTTTTGGAACTATTTTTATTAAAGTATTAAAAATGATTGCTATCCCATTAATCCTTGCAGCATTAATTAAAGGAGTATCAGATTTAAAAGATATTTCTAAGCTTTCTAAAATGGGAGGAAGAACAATAATAATATACGTTACAACAACTGTAATTGCTGTTTCTATTGGTTTGATGTTGGTAAATATAGTGAAACCAGGAAATTCTATTTCTGAAAAAACCCGTACAGAAATGGTTGAAAATTATGGAGGAAGTACCACTAAATATAAAGACGAAGCGAAAAGTCAGAAAGAAAGTGGACCATTACAAGCTTTAGAAGACCTAGTGCCTCAAAATATTTTTGCTGCGGCAACGAGTAATCGTAACATGTTGCAAGTAATATTTTTTGCAGTCTTTTTCGGAATAGGATTGATTTTAATTCCTGAAGAAAAAGGAAAAACAGTTAAAGATTTCTTTGACGGATTTAATGAAGTTATACTTAAAATGGTAGATTTAATAATGCTTGCCGCACCTTACGGAGTATTTGCCTTATTGGCAGCATTGGTAGTAGAATCACCAAGTATTGACTTATTTAAAGCATTAGGTTGGTATGCATTAACTGTTGTTGCAGGATTGTCTCTAATGATTGTTTTTTATAACATACTAGTTTTAACATTTACTAAAAAGAAGCCTAAATTTTTTATGAACGGAATTTCTCCAGCACAATTATTAGCATTTTCAACAAGTTCGAGTGCAGCGACTTTGCCAGTTACTATGGAGCGAGTTACAGAGCATCTTGGTGTAGAAGAAGAAGTGTCAAGTTTTGTATTACCTATTGGCGCAACTATTAATATGGATGGAACAAGTTTATACCAAGCAGTAGCAGCAGTATTTATTGCACAAGCCTTTGGTATGGATTTAACTTTAGGAACACAACTTGGAATCATTGCAACAGCAACGTTAGCATCTATTGGTTCAGCAGCAGTTCCAGGAGCAGGAATGGTGATGTTAGTTGGAGTACTTGGTTATGCAGGAATTCCAGAAGCAGGATTAGCACTAATTTTTGCAGTCGATAGACCTTTAGACATGTGTAGAACTGTAGTTAATGTTACAGGAGATGCAGCAGTATCAATGCTGGTAGCAAAATCTGTGGGTAAACTAGGAGAGCCTAAAATTAAAAATTGGGACGATAATTACGATGCAGTGAAATAAAGATTAATAATTAACTAAACTATTATGAATATTTGTTTTTTAATGTACCCTTGGGAGAGTATAACTTCTCCAGAAAATGATTCGAGCGTATGCTTAATTCATGAATGTGTAAAAAGAGGACATGGTGTTGCTATTTGTACACCTGCAAATCTTACTATTCGAAATAGTATTACCAATGCATTTTGTACGGTAATTAACAGAATGGAGAAAGTACCAAACTCTTTAAAATCCTTTCATAAAAATGCAGTAACAAGAGAAGAAATGCTTCCTTTAGCAGGTTTTGATGCAATTTTTATGCGTGCAGAACCACCATTAGACCCATTAATGCTCAATTTTTTAGATTCGATAGAAGATGATGTATTCATTGTCAATTCATTACAAGGAATGCGCGTTGCTAATAATAAATTATATACAGCAGTTTTTGACGATCCAAATAATGAGATTATTCCAGTTACACATGTATCAAAAAATAAAGAATATTTAATTAGAATGATTGAAGAATCATCTGCGGATAAAATGATACTAAAACCTTTGAATGGTTTTGGAGGTTCTGGAGTTATTTTGATAGAAAAATCAGCAATGGGAAATATCAATTCTTTGTTAGATTTTTATGTGAATAGCAGTATGGGAACATCTGATTATGTGATTTTACAAGAATATATTGAAGGAGCAGATAAAGGTGATGTGCGTATTTTAATGCTTAATGGAATACCAATTGCTGCTATGAGGCGAGTTCCTGGAGAAAAAGATCATCGTTCCAATGTATCGGCAGGTGGAAGCATAGAAAAATATAAATTGACCAAACAAGATAAGTTATTGTGCCAAAAAATAGGACCGAAATTAGTGCAAGATGGACTTTATTTTGTAGGGATTGATGTAATTGGAGGAATGCTTGTAGAGGTTAATGTGATGAGTCCAGGCGGCGTTAACTATATGAATAAAGTATATAAAGTTAGAATACAAGAAAAAATCATTGATTTTCTTGAAAGTAAAGTCCTAGAACGGTCGGCAGCTTTTAGACGTGTTACGGATTTGAAAAGAATGGTTGATGAAGCGTAGAATTTAGTTATATATTAAAATATCTTTGGTAAATTTGTAAGAATCATAAAAAAACACAGACTAATGAATACAAATTGGACTAAAAAAGAGTTTAAAGCATATTTACTTTTATATGCGGCTCAAGCAGATTTTAACATAACTCCTGAAGAAAGGAAAGTTATTCTTAGGAAAGTAGGTGAAAATACCTATAAAAAAATCCAAACTGAATTAAAGAATGATAATGATTATCAGGCTATTAAAAAGATTCAAGCAAATATGGATGCTCACAATTATTCTAAAGAGTTTCTAGAGCATTTAATGAATGACATTAAAGAAATTTTCTTTTCTGATGGTACTTTTGATATTTTAGAAAGAAATATGTTGATGTTTCTCAAGAAAATAGTAAAATAGATAAAGTAAAGAGAATGCAAAAAGCATCAATAAAAGAAATTATACGAAAAATCCAATCAGAAGAAACTTTTGAAGTTGTTTCGGATGATTACTCTTTCACTTTAAAAATTGACACATACGTTCCGTTTGTCTGTGGCGCAATACACGATGGACATCAATTCAGAAAATCGCTTTGGGAAAACTGCTTGCATACAGAATATGAACGTTGGTTTGAAGAAGATCCTGCAACAAAGCAAATGATACACTCTTTTCCTATTGTTATTGCGGGTTGCGATTCAAGATTTGAATACGACTTAAATCGTGCTCCAGAAAAAGCGATTTATACAGATGCTTGGGGAAAACAATTGTGGAGAAAACCACTTTCGGAAGAAGAAAAAAAACACAGTTTACAAAAACACAACAACTTTTATAAGGTTGTAAAAGCACTAATCTCTAAAATTGAAGAAAAATTTAGCGTTGCAGTCGTTTATGATATGCATTCCTATAATTGGAAACGATGGAGTAGAGAAGTGCCCGTGTTTAATATTGGAGCAGGAAAAGTGGACACCAAACGTTTTGGAAAATCAGTTGAACTTTGGAGAGAAATGTTGTCAGAAATAAAATTACCAGACGGAACTAAAAGTACTTCACGTATAAACGACACTTTTCAAGGAAATGGATACTTTCTCGAATTTATTACATCAAACTTTAAAAATACATTAGTTTTGGCAACAGAAGTAAAGAAAGTGTATTGTGATGAACACACGCAAATAATGTATAAAGAAGTAATATATACTATTGAAAAACAGTTAAAAGTACTGTTATTTGATCACGCAACAAACTTTTACAATACCTACCGAAAAGATTTATGAATTTGACCAAAGACAAAATATTACTAGAAATAGATAAGAAAATAGATTTTTTAGTAAAAAAAATCGAATTATTAAACTATATCAATCCAACAAATATAGAAGAAGAAAAAGCACGATTTTTTAACTCAAAGTTTACCGTTGAGCCAAATTTTAAATACCCAAACTTAGAATTTAATTCCTTTGAATTACAACGCCAATTATTTGCCATAAAAATAGAAGAAATTGAAGATACAGTTTTGCGAAAACTCTATGAAGATATTATTTATGAATATTCTGGATTGATAGAATGTATAGATACAATATCCGAAGGTAAAAAGTTTTATTACAATAGTTTACGTTCCTTTGGTACGCCAACAGAAATAGATGTAGAAAATGCTAAGTTTATATTGCATTTTAAGGATGAAACGAATATAGAAAAAGCCTTGCCAAGATTTGATGTTCACGAAACAGAACAGCAATTTAGAGCGTATTCTAAACGTTATGATTTTACATATACGATAAAACATTCCGATAAATTATCGGCAATTGCAATGGTTTTAAACAACCAGCAAACACTTGTGTTAAATTCAAATCATACATTTTCTCAAAACGATATTGATATTTTAACAAACCATGAAATAGGTGTGCACATGGTAACAACAATGAACAGTTTGCGCAATAAATTAAAGATTTTTTCTCACGGATTTCCCAATAATACAGAAACACAAGAAGGCTTGGCTGTGTATGCTGAGTTTATGTCAAACAGTCTAAATATCAAAAGATTAAAAACAAT
>JAKITY010000110.1 GCA_021647835.1 Flavobacteriaceae bacterium
AGACAAAAGATATATCACAAAATCATTTGCAGAAAAAACGATAGAGAATTTATCATCAAATTTTAAGTATAAAAATATTGAAAAAGAATATCAAATATTAATAGCAACACAATTTTAAACTAGAGCCGTAAATCTTATTGATATTTCAATTCATTAACAAAAACATACCATTTATATCTAATTTAGTTACACTTGTTTTAAATCAACATTTATTTGCTTGAAAGTCAATTAGTTACTTGTATAAATTGCTCGTTTTACAATTCATTAGATAAAATTGACCATTTGTCAATTATTTCCTTACTATCGTCTATTAGTTCAAGATTGTACTGTATATCTGTTGTATGTTTGCATCGAATTTGTTCCCACAATCAAAACACAAATCAAATTTATTTACTGGGTTCAAGTTTTAAAAAAATAAAAAAACTATTAAAATGAAAAAAGTAACCTACACAACAATTATTTTATTATTACTAACATCATTCTCTGTTTTTGCAGGTGACAAACCAACCGAAAACAAATCAGATAAACAAACTGAAATTATTTCTTTAGTTGACTTAGATGATAGCAATGTTTTTATTATTAAAAATGATAACATCCAAAATACTGTAAGTTATTTAACAAAACATCAATATAGAAAATCATCTTCAAGAAAATCAAAAATGAAAAACGTTCAGAATTTCTTGAGAAATCCAGAAAAAAAAGAAAATACAATTATTGCTATGTGTTAAAAAGATTTGTCCTATTTCCTACTATTATATTCAAATTGCTAAAGAGAAATTAAAATTGCTTGAAAGAAAAAAACTCAAAACAATTGTTTTGAGTTTTTTTTATACTTTTTAAATCTTCAATTAAGAAATCGATTCTGTTACAAACACAAAGTTTAAAGTATTGTTAATAAATGTATTAATAAGTAAAATCACCATCAACTTATCTCTTTAAAAAATAAAGTAAATTTGCATTGCTCTTTAAAAAAAATTACATTATTTTTGCGCCCTCAAATATTAAAGTACAATTATAGAGTTAAACCTTAGTAGTATGAAAAAAATATTTTTAATAATTAGTTTGTTTCTTGTAGTTCTTTTGAGTTCAGGATTTTCAAATTCTGAGAAGAACAACAGAATTTTTGACAAGAATTGCGTACAACCTACGCAAATCGCAACAGTTCTTACTTTAGAAGAGAGTAAAAGCAGTATCTATAATATTCAAATTCCATTTACAGGAAAATCATTTATAGGCTTTAAAGAAGCTTTAGGCTTTAAAGAATCAAGGAGTAGATATCATATCGTAAACAAATTTGGTTATTTAGGGAAATATCAGTTTGGAAAATCTACTTTAAAAAGATTGAAAATCTACAACACCAACAACTTTTTAAATAATTCTGAACAACAAGAAAAAGCTTTTAGCGCTTTATGCGCCTTAAACAAGTATATATTAAGAAAAGACATTAAAAGAAGTGTTGGTAGAAGAATAAACGGAATTAGAATTACTGAGTCCGGAATTCTTGCCGCAGCACACCTTGGCGGTGCCGGAAGTGTAAAAAAGTATTTGCGTAGTGGTGGAATTGATAATTTTAGCGACGCTTTTGGAAGTTCAATACAATATTATATGAAAAGGTTTTCAGGATTTGACGTCTCTTCGATTGAAGCAAACAAAAACCCTGTAATTTAAATTGGTTAATTTTTGGTTAATAAAAAAGGCTTAAAACAATTGTTTTGAGCCTTTTTTTATACTTTATGAATAATAAATATTGCTGGCCTTTTTTGTAAGTCTGGATGTTCTTTTTTCCATTCTTCGACAGATAACGTCTTAATATACTCTGTCGGCAAAGTTATATCGCAAGCAATTGACAAGTTTGTACTTGGTGTCAATGTTGCTTTTAGATCTACAAACATCTTTTCATTTCTATAAGGTGTTTCTATAAATATTTGCGATTGATTTTTATCAGATGATAATCTTTCTAATTGTTTAATTACTTTTTTTCTATCAGCACGATCGATTGGTAAATAGCCATTAAAAGCAAAATTTTGCCCGTTCATTCCAGATGCCATCATAGCTAGTAAAATAGAAGAAGGTCCAACCAACGGCACAACTTGAATGTTTTTTTTATGAGCCAACTTTACAACTTCTGCTCCTGGATCTGCAATCGCAGGAACTCCTGCTTCTGACAATAAACCTACAGAAATTCCTTCGTCACAAACGTCTAAATACTTAGTTACCTCTAAAGCATCAGCATATTTATCAATCGATTTTAATATTAATGACGGTTGTGATTTTTTTGGAGCGATTCTCTTTATAAATCGTCTTGCAGTTTTTTGATTTTCGACAATAAAATGACCTAACGACTCTACTACCTTCTTAACCGAAAGGGGCAATACCTCTAAAGGCTCATTGTCTCCCAAAGTAGTCGGAATTAAATAAAGCTTCCCTTTTTGACTCATTGTTTAAAATTTATTGGCAATTATTTCACATGCTTGCTCCAACATTATATAAACTGTTGCAAAACCATGTTTTCCTCCAGCATAAGGATCTGGAACATCTAAATTCTCGTCTGGAAAAACTTCATTTAAAATCAGTCTTACTTTCTTCTTATCATCTGTATTACGAGCAATGCGTAAAATATTTTTATAGTTTGAAGTGTCCATTGCATAGATAATATCAAAATTATCAAAATCAACAACTGAAAATTGACGCGCACGTTGATCTGTAATATCAATATTATATTCTTTTGCAATTGAGATTGAACGTTTATCTGGCAAGCCTCCAATATGATAATCTCCTGTCCCAGCAGAATCTACTTCAACTTTCTTTAAAAAAGTCTTTGATTTTAAAATACCTTCTGCTAATGGAGAACGGCAAATATTACCAAGACAAACCATCAATATCCTTATCATCTCTTGAGCGTTTAGTACGTCAATTTTTTTGTTAAGTCCTCAACATATTTACGGAATTGCTTATCCGTTTCTGTTAAATTATTTACTGTTTTGCAAGCATGTAAAACAGTAGCATGATCACGTTTACCAATCTGAGAACCAATACTTGCCAAAGATGCTTTTGTCATTCTTTTAGCAAAAAACATAGCTAATTGACGTGCTTGAACAATATGTCTCTTACGAGTTTTTGACTGTAATGTTGCAACATCTAAATCAAAATAACTTGAAACAACTTTTTGTATTTGATCTATTGATACTTCGCGTTTTGTGTTTTTTACAAATTTGTCAACAATTTGCTTAGTCAATGCAAGTGTAAATTCTTTTCTATTAAAAGATGCTTGTGCAATCATAGAAACTAATACACCTTCCAACTCACGAACATT
This sequence comes from Flavobacteriaceae bacterium, assembly GCA_021647835.1. Classification (GTDB taxonomy): domain Bacteria; phylum Bacteroidota; class Bacteroidia; order Flavobacteriales; family Flavobacteriaceae; genus Urechidicola. The sequence continues at coordinate 3,314 of JAKITY010000110.1, forward strand.
CGATTTAATATTTTTACCAATATAATCTACTATTTCTTCAGGCATATCAACACCATCACGATATAACTTATTTTGCAAAATAGAAATTCTTGTTTCATAATCTGGAACTTGTAACTCTGCTGAAAGCCCCCATTTAAAACGAGATAACAAACGCTGTTCGATATCTTGCATGTCAACTGGTGCTTTATCTGAAGTGATTATTACTTGCTTTCCGTTTTGATGTAAATGATTAAATATATGAAAGAAAACATCTTGTGTCCCTGTCTTTCCTGACAAGAATTGCACATCATCAATAATTAAAACATCTATCATTTGATAAAAATGAATGAAATCATTTCGAGTGTTAGACTTCACAGACTCAATAAATTGCTGTGTAAACCTTTCTGATGAAATATACAATACTGTTTTATCTGGATATTTATCTTTTATCTCTACTCCTATTGCATGTGCTAAATGTGTTTTACCCAAACCTACGCCTCCGTAAATCAACAAAGGATTGAATGATGTTCCTCCAGGTTTATTAGCGACTGCCATACCAGCAGAACGTGCCAATCTATTTGAATCTCCTTCAATAAAACTATCAAAGTTATAATTTGGATTCAATTGAGATTCTATCTTAACCTTCTGAATTCCAGGTATTACAAACGGATTTTTCAATTCTCGCTTGTTAATATCCAATGGCACAGTAATACCTTGTGAGTTTATCGGGTTTCTATTCGAACTCGGAATTTTTACTGTGCGTGGCGTATTGCTACTATACACATTTTCCATACGAACGTCATAAATCAACTTAGCATCATCTCCCAACTCTCTAACCAATGCAACTCTTAACAACTTAATATAGTGCTCTTCCAACCATTCATAAAAAAATTTACTTGGCACTTGTATAGTAAGTGAATCTCCTGAAATTTTTACAGGTTTGATTGGTTCAAACCATGTTTTATAAGCCTGCGATTTTATGTTGTCTTTTATAAAAGACATACACTCATTCCAAACCGTAACTGCAGTTTTAGTCATTATTATTTTTAGATATTAATTGGGTTAGTTGGTCAACTAAAATATAGAGAGATCTCTATTGTTTTTTAGACACTACAAAAATGTGAATAATATTTAGTATAAAAAAATAAAATTGCTATTGTTTAGTAACTATTTTATCCGTATTTTCTGCGACTAAAAAAACTACCCTATGCTTACTCATGAACATGAAATCCGTGTTAGATACGGCGAAACAGACCAAATGACTTATGTTTACCATGGTAATTACGCAACCTATTTTGAGATGGGTCGTGTTGAATGGTTACGCAATATTGGAACATCATACAAAGAGATGGAAAGCAACGGAATTATGCTTCCAGTTTTGAACTTAAATGTAAATTATTTAAAGCCAGCAAAGTACGATGACTTACTTAAACTGAAAACTACTCTTAAAAAAATTCCGTCAGTGAAAATTGAATTTGATTTTGAAATTTCGAATCAAAACAATGAACTTTTAACGACAGGATATACAAGTTTGGTTTTTATTGATATGAAAAGAAACAGACCTACAAGATGTCCTCAAAATTTATTAGAAAAAATTACTCCTTTATTTTAATCGCTAAGCAACGAAGGTTTTCAAAGGCTGTTTTAGTCACTTCAGCAAATTTTTTTCGAACAGAAATTTCAAAAACACAATTTTTTTCCATTTTCTGATTAACTATTTTTAGATTCTTTTCCTTAATAATACGCATCACCTTATCCATATATTCATATTCAAATGTTAATTTGAAATGAACATCAATTGTTTTCTCTACGATTTTTGATTTTTCCAAAACCAATTTCGCGCCAGTTCTATACGCATTTATCAATCCGCCGACACCTAATTTTGTTCCGCCAAAATACCGCAAAACCACAATTAATATATTAGTAACACCAAAAGAAATAATTTGACCATATATTGGTTGTCCAGCACTATTATTTGGTTCGCCATCGTCATTTGCCCTAAAACGAATGTTTTCTACACCTATTTTCCAAGCATAGCACCAATGTCTTGCTTTATGATGTTGAGATTTTAACGTATCAATGTGGTTTTTCACCTCATTTTCATCAGTTATAGGAAAGGCATAACCTACAAACTTACTTCCTCTATCTTTAAAAACTTCACCTTCATACGACTTTTCTATTGTTTTATATGTGTCGGAAGTACTCAAACTAAAGGAATCGCAATTTTTAAAATATCTGAATTTATTTCTTCAATGGATTTTATAGCGCCATCAATTTTTGGTGCTTTCAAACCTTTACCAAACTTTTTATTTCCGATAAACACTCTCGCTTCGTCCCATAAATCTGTATTGATAAATCCTCGTAGCGTTTGCGCGCCTCCTTCTATTATTACAGACTGAATATTATTTTTATACAAAATATCGCAAATCTGTTGAGGAACATTCTGTGCATAATCTATATGTTCAATTTGTAGATTTTCTTTTTCATCAGAAAATAAAGACTTAGAACTTGTAAAAACAATTGTCTCAACAGAACCATCAAATACATGAAAATCAAGTGGAATTCGCAAAGAGTTATCTAAAATCAAACGAATTGGATTTTCTCCTGACCATTTTCGCACATTCAGCTTCGGATTGTCAGCAATTACAGTATTTGTGCCAACCAAAATAGCATGCTCTTCGCTTCTCCACTTATGCACTAATTGTTGGGAATATGTGTTTGAAATCCAATTTGGTTTTTTCTCTGCTCCTTTTTCACGTAACACATCAATAAAACCATCTCGTGTTTCTGCCCATTTTAATATAATATAGGGACGTTTTTTATTGTGAAACGTAAAAAATCGCTTGTTAATCTCTTTGCATTCTTCTTCTAAAACTCCAACAGTCACTTCACATCCGTTTTTTTTCAGATGCTCAATTCCTTTTCCTGCAACTACACTATGCTCATCAATTACAGCAACCACAACTTTAGGAATCTTTGATTTTATTATCAAATCAGAACAAGGAGGCGTTTTACCATGATGATTACATGGTTCTAAGCTCACGTATAGTGTTGACTTCTGAAGTAAATTCTTATCTTTTACCGATTCAATCGCATTCACTTCTGCATGATTTTGACCATACGGACTCGTATATCCATCTCCTATAATAATATCATCGCACACAATCACACAACCAACCATTGGATTAGGGCGCGTAACTCCCAATCCGTTTTTTGCCAATTCTAAGCAGCGTTTTATGTATTTTTCATGTATCTTCACATCGCAAAAATAAGACTTTATATTGAGTACAAATAAATATACCATTAGAGAAATTCAATCAAATGACAATCAGCAAATTGCTACCATAATTAGAACTGTTTTAATTGAATATGGCGTGCCAAAAGTTGGCACTGCCTATGAAGACAAAGCATTAGATATGATGTTTGAAACCTACAACAAACCAAAATCATGCTACTTTGTAGTCGTTCACAACAAAACGATTCTTGGTGGAGCAGGAATTATGCAACTTCAAAACATCGAAAAAAACATCTGTGAATTGCAAAAAATGTACTTCTCTTCAGAAGCAAGAGGAAAAGGTTTGGGTTTGCAAATGATGCAGATATGTCTTGATAAATCCAAAGAATTTGGTTTTAAAAAATGTTATTTAGAAACCTTTCCTTACATGGAAAATGCTCGAAAACTCTACAAAAAAGTAGGTTTTGAATCTTTAAACGCTCCACTTGGCGACACAGGACATTATAGTTGTAATATGTGGATGCTGAAAGAACTATAAATTTACCATTATTTTACGAATGACTCTATTATCACTAAAAAATAATTTTGCAAGAACACTAGGCTCAATCTATCCGAAGGAAGAAATTGATAGTTTTTTTTATTTGCTGATGGGATTTAAATTACAATTAAAAAGAGTAGATTTCGCTTTAAATCCGAATCAAAAAATTTCAGACTCTGATGCTACATTTTTCACTAATGCACTGAAAAAATTACAAAAAGAGATTCCGATACAATATATAATAGGTACAACCGAATTTTATGGATTGCCTTTTTATGTAAACGAGCATGTCTTAATTCCAAGACCAGAAACAGAAGAATTAGTTAGCTGGATTCTTGACGGAACTAAACCCAAAACCATCTTAGATATCGGTACAGGAAGTGGCTGCGTAGCAATTTCATTAGCCAAAAACCTTAAAAATACTGAAGTTTGGGCATTAGAAATTTCTAAAGATGCATTAAAAATTGCGCAGAAAAACGCTAAACTGAATAATGTAGATGTCAATTTTTTAAACAAAGATATACTGACACTAAAAACGCTACCGCAACAATTTGACATCATTGTGAGCAATCCTCCTTATGTGAGAATGCAAGAGAAACAAGAGATAAAAAATAATGTGCTCGATAACGAACCACATCTTGCACTGTTTGTTGATGATAACAATCCGTTATTGTTTTATGACAAGATTGCAGATATAGCAATTAAAAATTTAACTAAAAACGGTGTTCTATTTTTTGAAATAAACCAATATTTAGGTGAAGAAACCGTAGCGCTATTAAAAAACAAAGGTTTTATGACTATTGAATTACGCAAAGATATATTTGGGAATGACAGAATGATAAAAATATATTTTGAGGTAAGCATTTAATTTCATATCTTTAACGTCAATAAAATATACAAAAAATGGGAATTTTTAAAGGTCAAAACCTCATAGAGTTTACTGAACGTTTCAAAACCGATCAAGATTGCAGAGAAT
>JAKITY010000111.1 GCA_021647835.1 Flavobacteriaceae bacterium
TTTCTAAATCTAAGATACTAGCTAAAAACTCTTGTTTAACTATTCCGTAATCTTCAATTTCTTCCCAAGTTTCAGCCCCACAAATTACAGCAAGTATGGTAATGAAAATGATGTTTTCTGATGGATGTAACTTTTTTCTGTCAATTCTAAAATCAGGAATCGATTTAGAAAATAAAAATAATTTGTTTTCTGAATTCATATTTATCTGTTTGATTATCAGATAAATATACGAATTTTTAATCGAAAAAACAAACTTAATTTATTGTTTTTTAGGTGTTTAATTCAACTAAATTATAAATGTTTTAATGCGTTTGACCTGTCCTACCTACGCTTTTCAAGTCATTTATAACTCCTCTCCTATTATTTTCGGCATCGTTATTGATTTTAACATAAAGTTATAACTAATAACATATTAATAGTTAATTTTGTAATTGATAATTTATTATTTGAATGAAGAAAATAATTTTACTCCTATTTATTAGTATTTCGGCAATTGCATATTCGCAACAAAGCAGGAAAATAAAGATTTTAAATGCTGATGTTACTTATACAAGTGAAGAAATTCCTGATATGACTATTTCTGTCGGAAATGTTTTTGTCGAGATTGATGGCGCAACAATTCGTTGTAAAAGAGTAGAGATTTATGCAAAGGATAATCTTCTCAAAGCAATGGGAGATGTTGTGATGAATCAAGGAGACACTATCATTCAAACAAGTAAGTTTGCAGATTATGATGGCAATACAAAATTAGCAAAGGCTTGGGGAGACGTTAAACTTAAAGATCCAACGATGACACTTACTACCGAAACGTTGCATTTTGACAGAGAGAAGCAACATTTATACTATAAAACAAAAGGAACAATAAAAGACAGCATTAATGTTTTGAAAAGTAATGTTGGCAATTATTATTTGAAGACTAAAAAATTTCAAGCCTTAAGTAAAGTAGTAATTACAAATCCTGATCAAATCATAGAAACAAATCATTTAGATTATTATACCGATACTGGAAAAGCATATTTATACAAACCATCAACAATTACAGGTGAAGAAAGTCTTATTTATACTGAAAAAGGTTTTTATGATACTAAAAAAAAGTTTGCGCATCTCACAAAAAAATCTTGGATAAAATATGATGACAGATTAATAAAAGGAGATAGTTTATATTATGACGAGAAGAATGATTTTTCTTCAGCAACAGGAAATATAAAAGTTATTGACACTATTAATAATGGAACTTTAAAAGGACATTACGGAGAGTTTTATCGAGCAAAAGACTCCGCTTTTGTTACTGGTCGTGCTGTTGCAATTTCTTTAATTGAAAAAGATTCTTTATATATTCATGGTGATACGCTATTATTAACAGGAAAACCTGAAAATCGTATTATTCGTGCTTATAGTCATGTAAAATTTTTTAAGTCTGATTTACAAGGGAAATGCGATTCTTTATATAGTAGCCAAGTTGCTGGTTTTACCAAAATGTTTCGTAAACCAGTACTATGGTCGCAAGAAAATCAGATTACAGGTGATGTAATTCATTTTTTGCACGATAAGGAAACTCAACAATTAGATTCACTAAAAGTATTAGGAAATTCGTTTATTGTTCAAAAAGATTCTATAGGATATAACCAAACTAAAGGACGTGATATTTTAGGTAAGTTTATAGATAATGACCTTAGAATTGTTGATGTAAATGGTAACGGAGAAGTAATACATTATGTGAGAAATGAAGAAAAAAAATTAGTTGGAATATCAAAAATGAGGTGTAGCAGCATCAATATAATAATAGAAAACAAACAAATTCAAACTATAGAATTTCGTGTAGAACCAGACGGGAAAACATATCCTGAAGATGAACTACATGTAAATGATAGAATACTAAAAGGGTTTGTTTGGCGAGAAAATGAACAACCCAAAAATAAAGACGATATTTTTATTCAAGATGCAGGCGATGATGAAATTATGAGATTAGAGCGGATAAAAGAACGTGAAGCAAGAATACAAGCAATAAAAGAGGCCGAAGAACAAAAGCAACGTGAAATAAAAGCAAAAAAACTACAAGAAGAACAGGATAATATTTCTGATGATACTAAAAGTTTAAAGAAAGAAAAAGGCGATAAGACTCCGAAAGTAGATACAAAAGAAAAGCCTATTGAAAAGAAACAAGATGAATAAACAAGACTTTTTTAAATATCAAGCACAAACAACTCCACATCCTTTAGCAATTGAAATTTCACACGCTCAAGGCTCTTATATTTACAATACAAACAATAAAGAATATTTAGATTTTATTGCAGGCGTTTCTGCCAATAGTTTAGGTCACAATCATCCAAAAGTTTCTCAAGCAATTAAAAGTCAATTAAATAAATACATACACGTAATGGTGTATGGAGAGTTTATTCAAAAACCACAACTTGAGTTATCTAAAATTTTAGTAAAGAATTCGCCTAAAAACCTCGAAACTGTATATCTAACAAATTCTGGTACCGAAGCAACCGAAGGAGCGCTAAAATTAGCAAAAAGATTTACAGGTCGCAGTGAAATAATTTCGTGTAAAAATGCATATCACGGAAATACGCAAGGCGCAATGAGCGTTTGTGGCGTTGAGGAACAAAACCGTGCTTTTAGGCCTTTAATTCCTGGAATAAAATTTATTGAGTTTAATAATTTAGTCGATATTCTTTCAATTACTGATAAAACTGCAGGAGTTATAATAGAAACTATTCAAGGAGGAGCAGGATTTATTGAACCTAAAAATGATTATTTACATAAAATTCAACAGCGATGTAACGAAGTTGGCGCTTTATTAATTTTAGATGAAATTCAGACTGGAATTGGACGTACAGGAGTGTTTTGGGGTTTTGAAAACTATAACTGTATTCCAGATATTATAATTACAGGAAAAGGTCTTGGAGGCGGAATGCCAATTGGTGCGTTTATATCTTCTAATGAAGTTATGAGTTGCTTGAAAGAGCATCCAAAGTTAGGGCACATTACCACTTTTGGTGGTCATCCATTGATTGCTGTTGCAGCATTGGCAACTGTCAAGGAAATTACAGAGTCTAATTTAATACAACAAGCATTAGAAAAAGAAAAGTTATTTAGAAAACTATTAGTTCACTCAGAAATTATTGAGATACGAGGAAAAGGCTTGATGTTAGCAATAATAATGAAGAATGAAGAATTGGCTTCAAAAATAATATTAAAATGTCTTGAAAAAGGGTTACTCCTATTTTGGCTGTTATTTGAAGGGAAAGCGATTAGAATAACTCCTCCACTTACCATTTCTGACAAAGAAATTAGAAAGGGTTGTGCTATTATTATAGAAGTAATTGAAGAATTCATTTCTTAAAAGCACACCTATTATAGTATTGTTTCTTAATATGTTAAAGTTTCGTTAATGAGGTGTTTAGCCTGTTACTTTTTGAGTTATATGACGTCTTACTAGTATAACAAATTAAAATATATATTATGAAAACATCATTTATAAATACACCAACTGAATCAAGAAAAAACAGTTATTTTTCAAACTTTAAAAATAGCAAGCGTGTTTCTTGGACAGCACACAGAAAATATAGTCATTAATAAAAAATGATCATAAAACTAAAATCCTGTTGAATTAATTTTCAATAGGATTTTTTTATTCGTTTAATAGTTCGTCCAATAATTTTCGAATTTTGTTACTATTCCAATTTTCTGCACCGACTGAATGAATGACTATTTCACCTTTTTTGTTTAATAAATACGTTGCTGGAATACTTGTAACTTTAAATTCAGATGGAGGTTTGCTAAATTCATTATACGAAGGCAACGAATAGTTATTCTTGTTTAAAAAATCAATTACAGTTGTTGGGGCTTCATCTGTTTGAAAAATAAATTCAATTTTATCCTTATAATCATCGTATAATTTTTGGATACTCGGCATTTCCGCTCTACAAGGCGGACACCAAGTTGCCCAAAAATTGACAAAGGCTACTTTTCCGTTAGCTTTCTCAAAATTATAATCTGTAGTATTAATTCCTTTTAAGTTCCATTTATAATTTGATATTACTACTCTATTTTCGATATTTTCTATTGATGGAGAAAAAATGAACATTTTAACTTTTTGCACAATAGGTGTAAAAAGCATAAGTGCAATTATTCCGAAAAAAATAAGATTTGAACGTTGTGATTTACTTAATGCCATTTTATGTTGTTTTAAACTTTGTAGTTATATGTATAAATTCCTTACAAAAATAGCATAAAAAAAGTGCAGTAAAAACTGCACTTTTAAATAATTGTACTAATTCAAAATATTAACGAGTTACTGTACCTGTTGCTAAATTTTCTAAATGTAGTGTCATGTCAAGTACAACATGATCCATTGCAGGGTTTGGAATATGTCCAATTAATGGCTTCAAAGAAAACGGAGTTGGACTATCGTCTGGCACTGGCTCTATTGAAATAACGGTCAGCATTCCTGATAAATCTACAGGAAAAGTCAATCCTGAAGGAGCATTCATTAAAAAATCTTCTCCTGGAAATGGAGGCACGCCACCCATTCCACTAAAATCATTAAACGAATCAGGCATATCAACTGCTGAGAAAGTTCCTGTTGTTACTGCCATTCCATCAATTACAGCCCAACCTTCATAAATCCATCCACTAGGTAACGTTGGTAAAGATAAACCTGCCGTTGGAGGAAGACTTCCTAAAAACCAAACACCACTATTCTCGTTAGTCATTGTTCCATCAGAAGGAGTTGCTAAGATATATTTTCCGAATGCATTTGTATAATCTCCAACAACACCATTAGTTGTAACACTTGCAGAATTTCCTGAAAAATCTCCAGCCAAAATTTTTGTTGCTGCTGGCGCAGGATCTGTATCAACTAAAGGTTCTATTGAAAGAACAAAGGTTGTTGCAGTTGTTAAATCATTTAAACCAACTGTAAATGACTGAGGGAAAGTTACACTTGTAAATACACCTGTGCTTACAGGGCTTCCATCAACTATTAGCCATCCTTCATACACAAAATCACTTCCAAGTGGTTCTAAACCTGACAAGTCTAAGGTCAATTCACCAGTTGTTGGTGCATCATCATCACTATCACAAGAAACTGTAATAACTCCTAAGGCAATAAATGCCAATAAATAAATCTTTTTTATCATAATCGTATAGTTTTTATATTATGATTGCAAAGTTAGATGTCAAAACTGATGTAAAGTGTTAGGTATCTAACACTAGGCAATTTTTTTTAAAATTTTTATTGTTTTTTGATGAAAGTCAATAATTCCATCTTCTTTTAATTCATTCATAGTAATGTTAAGCGTTGGTCTAGAGGTGCCAATAAGTGCAGCAATTTCTTTTTGTGTATAAGGATGTTGAATAATATCCAAGCCTGTATCGTCACATTTGATTCCATACTCTTCACACATTTCTTTTAAAAATTCTACGAACCTTGTTTTGGTGTCTTTATATAGCAATATTTTAAGGCGTCTTTCTAGTTTTTTAATTCTAAAATCCATAAACTTATAAAATCCTAATGCAAAGCTTTTATTGTCTCTAATTAAACCTTGAAGTGTATTGGCATCAATAGGACAAATTGTGGTATTATTATTTATTGACTTTGCAAACTCAGTATGTTTTTCATTTCCAAGTATTGAATTTTCGCCAAAAACCTCACCTTTTGTTAAAATTGCTTTTACTATTTCATCCCCTTGCTCTGTATAGTATCCAAGTTTAACTTTACCGTGAGTTATTAGATAAACCTTGTTTGATGTATCGTCAACAAAATAAATATAATCTTCTTTTTTATAATCATTAAATGTATGAGAGTCTTTATATGCGCCAAATTTATGAGGACATAGCATTTTAAAGAGGTTTACAGATTCAAGATACCAAAGATTACGCATAGGTAATTTGTTTTTTTTGTAAAAATACAAAAAACTCACAGCAATATACTGTGAGTCTTCCTATATATTTATGTTAAAATATTTTTTAAGCATTCTCTTTTTTAATCAAATTTAAAGCAGAGCCTTCTTTAAACCAAGCTATTTGACCTTCATTATAAGTGTGATTTAAGTTTATCATATCGCTAGTGCCATCTTTATGATTAATAACTAAAGTTAAAGGTTTTGCAGGTGCAAAATCAATTAAATCAATAAAATCAAAAGTATCGTCTTCTTTAATTAAATCATAATCACTTTCTTTTGCAAAAGTTAAACCTAACATACCTTGTTTTTTAAGGTTAGTTTCGTGAATTCTTGCAAATGATTTTACAATAACAGCAACTACTCCAAGATGTCTTGGTTCCATTGCTGCATGCTCTCTTGATGACCCTTCTCCATAATTATGCTCTCCAACAACAATTGAAGGAACACTTGCTGCTTTATAGGCTCTTGCCGTTGCAGGAACTGCTCCAAATTCACCTGTTAATTGATTTTTAACTTTGTTAGTTGCTTCGCCAAAAGCGTTAACTGCACCAATTAAGCAATTTTCAGAAATATTATCTAAATGACCTCTAAAACGCAACCAAGGACCTGCCATAGAAATATGATCTGTTGTGCATTTTCCTTTTGCTTTGATTAATAATTTTGCTCCAGAGATATTTCCTCTAATTGGTTTAAAAGGTGTTAATAATTGTAATCTTTTTGAATCTGAACTTACCGTTATTTCTACATTAGAACCATCAGTAATTGGTGCAACAAATCCAGGATCTTTCACATCAAACCCTTTTGGAGGCAATTCAAAACCTGTTGGTTCTCCTAACATTACTTCCTCTCCATTTTTGTTGATTAGTTTATCTGTCATCGGATTAAAATCTAATTTTCCCGAAATAGCAACTGCAGCAACTATTGATGGCGAACCAACAAATGCATGTGTATTTGGATTGCCATCTGCACGTTTAGAAAAGTTTCTGTTAAACGAATGTACTATTGTGTTTTTTGGTTGACCTTCTGCTCCTTCTCTTGCCCATTGACCGATACAAGGTCCACAAGCATTGGTAAATATTGTTGCTCCTAAATCTTCAAATATATCTAATAAACCATCTCTTTCTGCAGTGTATCTTACTTGCTCTGAACCTGGATTTATACCAAACTCTGCTTTTGAAACCAATCCTTTTTCAACAGCTTGTTTTGCAATAGATGCTGCTCTTGATAAATCTTCATAAGAAGAGTTTGTACACGAACCTATTAATCCCCATTCTACCTTTATAGGCCAATCGTTTTCAGCTGCTTTCTGTGTCATTTCTTTACCAACAATTGTTGCTAAATCTGGTGTAAATGGTCCGTTTAAATGAGGCACTAAGGTGTCTAAATCTATTTCAATTACTTGGTCAAAATATTTTTCAGGGTTTTCATACACTTCAGCATCTCCTGTTAAATATTCTTTTATTTTGTTTGCTTCATCCGCAATATCGGCTCTATTGGTTGCTCTTAAATAGCGTTCAATAGATTCATCGTAACCAAAAGTAGAAGTGGTTGCTCCTATTTCTGCTCCCATATTACAAATTGTTCCTTTTCCTGTTGCTGAAAGTGAAATTGCGCCTTCTCCAAAATACTCTACAATACAATCTGTTCCTCCTTTGGCAGTTAAAATTCCTGCTACTTTTAAAATTACATCTTTAGAAGCCGTCCAGCCAGACAATTTACCTGTTAGCTTCACTCCTATTAGTTTAGGAAATTTTAATTCCCATGGCATTCCTGCCATTACATCAACAGCATCTGCGCCTCCAACTCCAATGGCAATCATTCCCAATCCTCCTGCGTTTACAGTATGCGAATCTGTACCAATCATCATTCCTCCAGGAAAAGCATAATTTTCTAAAACAACTTGATGTATAATTCCTGCGCCTGGCTTCCAAAATCCAATACCATATTTATTTGATACTGATGCTAAAAAGTTAAATACTTCGCTTGAAGTATTAATTGCTTCTTGCAAATCTTTATCTGCTCCTATTCTTGCTTGAATTAAAT
>JAKITY010000112.1 GCA_021647835.1 Flavobacteriaceae bacterium
AACACAACCATAGGGTTAATGAATTTAACATATAATATGTTCAGAAAAATTCAATTAGAAAGAATAACAATAGGATAGGTGCGTCTATTTTAGAAATTATTAAAATACAACTAACTGATTGTGAGGTGAATGAAATTTAAAATAGAAAAATAGTAATTCAAAAAAATTAGTGGAAAATAACACTAAAATGAAATTAAGAGTTTTTAGAGATGCCCTAAAGAAATTATATTCCAAATATTGTTCTTAATCCGATAACAAAAGTTACTGCAATCGCTGTTGAAATAATCCCAATTGTTAACCATACAAAAACAAATGTTGTTCTGTCCATTATTTTATTTTCTGGCTTCATAATTACTGTATTTAGAGTTAATAAAAAGTAATTCTTCTTCATTCGAGGTTTTTTGTTTTGTATATAAGTAAAACGCAAACAGTATTCCAAAATTGTATAATAACTTTATTTTAAGACATATTTAACATAAAAAAAATCCTGAATTTCTTCAGGATTTCAATTTTTAATTTTCTTTTGTCGCTTTATCAACGACCAACCTTTTATCTCTATTGGCTATTTCCCATGCAGTATAGAAGACTAATTGCGCTCGTTTTCGCATCAGTTCAAATTCTATTTTATCAACTGTATCTGTTTCTTTATGATAATCTGGATGTGATCCTGTAGTATAAAAAATTACTGGTATTCCGTTTTTAGCAAAATTCCAATGGTCAGAGCGATAATATATTCTTTCTGGGTGATTTTCATCATTATAAGTGTAATCTAAGAAAAGGTTGGTGTATGTATTATTCATACGTTCACTAATTTCATGTAACTCTGTAGATAGTTTATCTGAACCAACCAAACTTACATAGTTTTCACTTTCAAGTTCTCTATCATCAATTCTACCAATCATATCTATATTTAAATCTGCAACTGTACTTTCTAAAGAAAATATTGGGTTTTCAACATAAAATTCTGAACCTAACAATCCTTTCTCTTCAGCTGTTACAGCCATAAAGAGGATACTTCTTCTTGGTCCATGACCATCTTTCTTTGCTTGTACAAATGCTTCTGCAATATCCATTACAGCAACTGTTCCCGAACCATCATCATCTGCACCATTAAAAATCTTTCCGTCATGTATTCCTAGATGATCATAATGTGCCGTCAAAACAAGTAATTCGTCTTTTAAATCAGTTCCTTCAAGATACCCTAAAACGTTTTCTGATATAATTTTCTTTTGGATAAACTCTAATTTATATTGAACATTTTTTGGTTTTATTTTCTTTAATGCTTTTAATTCTCCTGAATTAAAACTCTCTATTGCTTTTGTAAGTTTTTCATAAGGTTTTCCTACAATTTCTCCTGCTTTTGAAGGACTAATATAAAAGGCACCAACTCCTTCCTTGCCTTCTTCTCCTCTATCTAATCCTAATGATTCTCTACTGAAAAACTTTCCAAAGCGCTCTATAAAAGTCTTGAATTCTTCATCTGTATTAGACCTTACAACAAATACCATTTCTACTCCTTTTTCAGTCGCACGATTTAATATTTCCCTTCGCTTCATTCTATCTGAATTAATTACTAATATAGATTTATCTTTAACATCGATATTTTCAAATTCTTTCTCACTTCCGCTTCCTAAAAAAATAACTTCTGTTGTAATTTCATCAGTATTACTTCCTTTACCATAGTATAAAAAGTCTTTTGAATTTGTCAATTTTTTACCATCAATTTTCACATAAATTTCTCCAACCTTTGAAGTTTTTAGTTTTACATCTTGATAATAACTCATTCTATTACCTAAAGGTACAGGCGCTTCTAAACCTAATTCTTCAAAGTGTGCTCGAATGTATGCTGCAGCCATTTTTTGCCCTCTTTTCCCAGTTTCACGACCTTCTAAAGCGTCAGAAGCTAAAATAGTTAAGTCTTCTTTCATATCTTCAACCGTAATGGTTTCGGCATATTTTACCATTATTGGATTTTGATTTTGAGCATAAGTCAGCCCAACAAATAGTAAAAAGATAAGTGTAATTTTATTCTTCATATTTATAAAGTTTAATTAAAATTATTGAGTTCTTCAATAAAAGAACACACAAATTTACATTTTATGAATGTTAAAGAAGTGTAAAATTTTGTTAAATTTCTAAATATGAAAACTATACTATTTCGGCGGAAAGACCCAATGAAAGCAATTTAGAACAACGTGGTTTTAAGTAGTCGTACTCGCCTGTTTTTACTGTACATTTTCCTTTATAATGTACTAAAATTGTACATTGTTCGGCTTGTTCTAAGGTGTGTTCGCAAACATCTATGAGAGAATCTATGACAAAATCAAATGTATTTACATCATCATTGTGCAATACAATTTCGTGTTTTTTTGTTTCCTGCTCAAGAATTGCTACCTCTTCTTGTATTTTTTCTTTTGTACTCATATTGTTATTGTAAACTTACAAAAAGTATTTTTATTTTACATATTTTACTGCAACCCAATTATTTTTCTCCAAAATAATGGCTATTTTTAAATTATATTTTGATACTTCGGCATCAATAATTGGAATGTCTTCTTGATAAAATCCGCTGAGTAATAATATTCCGTCATTGTTTAGGCAGTTTGCATATGTTTTTATGTCGTGCAATAAAATATTTCTGTTGATGTTAGCAATAATTACATCGTATTTTTTATTGATTAACAAAGATGCATCGCCTTCAAAAACAGTAATGCTTTTACACTTATTACGAGCAACATTTTCAATTGAGTTTTGATAACACCAATTATCAATATCAATAGCATCAATAGGTTTTGCTCCTTTCATTTCAGCAAAAATGGCTAAAATTCCTGTACCGCAACCCATATCTAATACTTTTTTATGAGCCAAGTCTAATTGTAGTAAATGTTGTATCATTAAATGTGTAGTTTCATGATGTCCTGTTCCGAAACTCATTTTGGGTTCAATAACAATACTGTATTTCAAATTTGGATTCGTATGAAAAGGAGCGCGAATACTTACCAAATCATCAACTTCGATTGGATTAAAATTCTTTGAGTTAGTCAGTTAGTTGCCGT
Source organism: Flavobacteriaceae bacterium (assembly GCA_021647835.1). Lineage (GTDB taxonomy): Bacteria > Bacteroidota > Bacteroidia > Flavobacteriales > Flavobacteriaceae > Urechidicola. The sequence continues at coordinate 3,057 of JAKITY010000112.1, forward strand.
ACGAAAAATACTTAGTAATCAATGTGTTAAAAATGCCTTTATTATGAAAATTAGAAAACATATTGATTGAATATATCACTATTACTCCTTATTTTTTATAACTGGCTAAAAATCAACAATAAATTATGTCGTCTAAGTGTATAACTCAAAAAATTCTTTTCCCATTCTTTATTCCAGTTGGTTTGTGCTATTTCTTCTTTAGTATATGTTATCTGAAATTCATCGGAATTTAAAATAAAAAGATTGTCTAAAATAGTTGTTTCCCATGCATTTTTTTGAATGTATGCTGTAACGCCTTCTTTGTTTTCTACAAAACTTTCAAAGCCTACATTTCCAAGTTCGGCAATTAAAATTTCGGTTGCAGGTTGCAACGGTTTTACTTGAAAACGATAAGATATGTATATAGTATTTGACATTAAAACCCTTTTGAATGCAAAAATAGTCGAAGTTTTAATAGCAACTTGTCTTTGTTCTGAAAAAATATTATAACAATTGTTTTTGAATTGCGACTTTAATAATGCCAACACTATTTTTTGCTCCTAATTTACTCATAAGGTTCATGCGATGAACCTCTACTGTTTTGGGGCTAATAAATAGTTTTTCTGAAATTTGCTGTGTTGTTAATTCTTCGTAAATAGCTTGTAGAACTTCGGTTTCTCTTCGCGTAAGTTTGGGTTGCAGTGCTACGTTCTCTAAATTTCCTAAGGACTGATTTAGTATTTTTTTTGCTATACTTTTTTGAAGGTATTTTTCGCCATTAAGCACCGTTGTAATTGCATCTAACAATTCGTGTTTATGTGCATTTTTTAGCAAATAACCATATGCTCCGTGATCTAGCATTCGTTTTACAAACGATACATCTTCATGATTTGTTAATGCAATGATTTTAACCGTAGGATGTAACTTTGTAATTGTTTTAGTAAGTTCAATACCATTAATGTCTGGTAAATTAATATCGAGAAACAAAACATCTGGCTCTTCAATTTTTAAAGCGTCTAATGTGGTTTTCCCATCTTCGTTTGTTGAGATTACTTGTATGTTATCTTCATTTGCAAATAAAGTTTCTATTCCTTTAAGTACTACAAAGTGATCATCTGTTATGGAGATTTTAATCATCTTTAAAATTTGTCTTATCTATTAGTATATTTACAAAAGTTCCTTCGTTATTTGATGTGAAATCTATTTCTCCGTTAAGAAAACTTACTCTGTGTTTCATATTTGAAATCCCTATACCTTTTGCTTCTAATTTTGAAATATCAAAACCTTTACCATCATCTTCAACAGTTAATTGAATAGCATTCTCCTGAACACTTAACTGTACGTTTATCATTTGTGCCTCTGCATGCTTTATACTATTGGTTACTAATTCTTGTATAATTCTATATATATTGATTTCAATAATCTTTGGCAAACTTACAGAATCTCCCAAATAATTAAATGTAATTTTTGGAGAATGAATATTGTTCATACTCGTGCAATAATCTAATGCTGCTGTCTGTAAATCGAAATTTTCAAGCGCTGGCGGCACTAAGTTGTGAGAAATTGCTCTTACTTGTTCGCAAGATTTATCTATCATTATCATTGCTTCTTCTATCGTTTTATTGTTGAGATCTAAGAGTGTATTTAACTTATGTTTTATAGCCGATAAATCGCCATTTACTCCGTCATGCAATTCTTTTGCTATCCGTAATCGTTCTTTTTCCTCTCCTTTAATAATACTGTTTAAGGCAATTAATTTATTTTTCTGTTGTAATTCTATAATTTTTTGCTGTTGTAAATCAGCTGTTTGGGAAGCAATAGTTTTTTGATACTTTATTCTTTTCTTAAAATAGATAAATAACCCTATTAATAATAATCCACTTGCTAAAAGCCCAGTTAATATTAAGTTTTTTGTTTGTTTTTGTTTTTCTATTTGTAATTTTTGTTTTACTTCTATTTTATCAAATTCATATTGCATTCCTGCTTGTGTAACTTTTCTGATGTTTTTTTCATTAAAAATAGAATCTTTTATGCTCGTATATTGCTCATGATTTTTTAATGCTTCATTATAATTTCCTAAACTTTTATAGGCTTGGAAAAGACAGTCGGAAGATTTGTAAATGTATTCTGCATCATTGTTTTGTTCTGCTAATTCTTTTCCTTCAATACAGTTTAACAGCGCCAATTTTGGACGGTTAATCGCATTATAAAGTATGCCTCTTTCTGTAGAAACTCTCATTAAACCATCTAAATAATTGCTCTTGGTATAAATAGCGTAAGCGCTATCATAGTTTATTAAAGCCTTCTCATACTTTTTTAATTTTGAGTAAACTAAACCTATATTAAGATGTGAAGTTGCTATAAAACGTTTTGGAAGTTTTGCTTCCTCTTTCATTTTTTTAGACTTTTTTATTGTTTTTAAAGCTTCTTCGAGTTGGTTTGTTTTTATAAGTAAGTCGCCTTTATTCCCTAAAATAATTGAAGCATTGGCTATTGTCTTTAATTCAACCGCGTTACTATAAGCCTCGTCATAGTATTGGAGTGCTTTTTCAAAATCTTCGGTTTTGTTATAAAAATTTGCTAAAGAATTATTTAACACTAATTTTTTTCCTTTAATTCTAATGCGTTGCTTTTCATTTAGAGTTGTTGTATCTATCTTATACAAGATTTTTTTTGCACTTACGCTTGTTGAAATTGCAAGAATTACATTTCCCAATTTACTATAAACACCTCCTTTAGATACTAAGATTGAAGATTCTAGCATAAGGTCGTTACTTTCTTTGGCGTATTGTTTTGCCTTGTTTAAATACACAAGTGATGAGTCTGTTTTAGATGTGTAAAAATAATAATTACCCATAGCATAATAAGAATGTGCAAGTAATAAAGGCTCGTTTTCTTCTTCGGAAATTTGTATGGATTTTAAAATAAGTTTTAAGGTTGGTTTGGTATATCTATTTTCACCCGACAAAGAGGTGAGTTTTTTTACCTTTTCAAAAGGGACGCTCATAGTGTCAATACTAAAAATGATAGCGTCTATATTCGATTCAGAAATATTTTGAGAAATGCTACTATTTGATTTTAATAGTAGCATTCCCAAAAATAGCCAACATAAAATGCTTTTTTTAAAAATTCTCACACTCAAAATATACAATAAAATAGTAAATACACACTATTTTTTTATAATAAAGCTATTTTTTAATGAGGTTATTTAGTTTTCTTTTATCTAACAATCATCTTTTTAATAACCGTATTTTGACCTGTTGTTATAGCCATAAAATAAAATCCAGACTGTAATTTACTAACATTGATTGTATTGTTTATCAATTCTAATAGTTGCATTTTTTTACCTGAAACATCAAATACCTCAACTTTTGTAATGTTTATATATTCAGGTGTTCTTATAGTTACAGTATTGGTTGCAGGGTTTGGGAAAATAGAAAAATCATTTTCAGCAAAAACTTCTGTACTTAGCGTACTGCTACTTTGTATAGTGAAACTTTGCCAACCAGGATTTGTAACAGTTCCTGCGGTTCTATACACACGAAGTTTATAAATGTTTCCATTAATTAAGTTTTCTACTGTACCATTGCTTGTAAAACATCCTAGCTCTATTCCTGTACAACTATCGTATAGCGCAAAATTATTCCAATTTATAGCTCCATCTATAGTTATAGCCCCATCTTCTGGCATTGTAAACTCATACCAAATATCTGCGTAATCTTGTGCTGTATCTCCAGCGCAACCTATTTCATTATTAATATCAGCACCAGAAATTTCAAAATTTATTGTAGTTGCCGATGCAGTTGTTACAGTAATATTTTCTGATAAATTACAAGTGTCGTTGGTAGCGCTTTCAAAAGCCTGAATAGTAAAACTTTGAAATAAAGAATTTATAGCTTGAGTTGCTGTTCTATAAACACGTAACTTATAATTATTTCCCGAAACTAGATTTTCAACTAAAACATCTCCAGGTTCACAATGAATCTCTGTGCCACTGCATACATTATATATTGTAAAATTATTCCAATTATGGCTATCTATAAATAAATTTCCGTTTACAGGCATCGTGAAATCATACCAAATGTCTGCATAGTCTTGTGGTGTAGAACCATCGCAACCCATTTCATTATTAACGGTTTCGCTTGTTAAATCAAAATTAATTGAAGTTGAGGATGCTGTAACGGTAATGTTTTGTGCGGTAGCACAAGTGCTTTGAGAAAAAGAGAAGGATGTAAAAACAAGGTTTAATACGATAAAGAGTATAATTTTTTTCATAACTTATAGGTTTGTTTTTTTTAGAAAACTAATTTGGGAACAAGTTACAATAGGTTACTGAAGGTTTTGTAGGGGTAAACCCTAAGGTTTAAAATTAAGGGTATTCCCTTAGTTTTGAAATTAAAAAGAAGCAATATTTAGAATCCTTCCGTTTCAATTTTAATAAAAATCGAAACACTTTCCCTTAAAAAAGAGAAGGAATACTTTTGTCATTAAATTGACAATGTCATTATGAACGCATGAAATAAGCGAAGAATCTTATGGTATAATAATTAGGTTCATTGGTCGTTCCTCCTTTCTGAATACCAAGATTGATATTTTTAACTTCAATTAGTGAGATTCCTTCCTGAGAAGGAATTAAAGCAACTCTTTTTCTATAACAATTTTAATAATACCAACACTATTTTTTGCACCAAGTTTACTCATAATATTCATACGATGTCTTTTCATCTTCATAAGATCAGGTCAAACGCATTAAAAACCAAACAAAGATAATAGATAGTGGTTGTCCCAACCTGCAATTTTTCGTTTTCTTCTGATACTTTTCTTTTTTACACTAATTTTTTCATTAAGTAGAATTTTTAGTGA
>JAKITY010000113.1 GCA_021647835.1 Flavobacteriaceae bacterium
TTTGCTATCGAATTAACCGCTCTCAAAACAAAGACACAATATTCAATAACTTAATCAAGAGAATGGTAAAAACAGACAATATTTATCACAAAGAAATAATATGCGTCTAAATGCTTACCTCAAAAAATCTATTTGCCCTTCATCAAAATATAACTCTTTGGCTAAAATTCTAAGTAAAGTAGTTTTTCCATTTCCGTTCTCACCAACCAAACCATAAACCTCTCTTTTTTTTATCTCTAAAGAAATTGGTCCTAGTGAAAATTTATTCTTACCGTAACTTTTAATAATATTAGTTGTTTTAACAACTGGTTTATCAACAGGAAACTCTTCAATAGAAATTTGAGAAATTTCATTTAAGATTACAGTTGCTTTTTCTATTAACTTTTCTTCTTCTAAAGGAAACTTTTCTTTCCAATCTGTTAACTCAATTATTTCTTTATAAATACTCAAATCTTGAGTATCAATAGCACAGTCCATTAACTTTCTATAACCTAAAACCCTATCCTTACTGTCAAGAAAATCTTTAACTTCCTTTATCCTTTTTTCATATTCTAACATACATGCTTATCTGTTTTTATTACAACTCTAAAATATATTTATTCTCTGGAATATTCAAATCCCCACAAATTTCAGTTTTCAAATATTTAAAATCTGCATTTTTTATCATCTTTTCTGATGCAACATTATCAGGAGAAACATAAGCAATTAAACTTGGTAGTTTTATCTTTCTTGCATAAGAAATCATACCTTTAAAAACTTCTAATCCGTAGCCATTCTTCCAATATTTTTCTAAAAAACGATAACCAATTTCATCATCTTTTCATCTTTCACAAAAGCAACAGTTCCTATAAAAGCATTGTCAGACTTACGTTTCACAGCATAAATCCAAAAATCATTATTTGGTTTATCATACTTTTCAATAACCTCTTTTAAATCCTTTTTATTATCTTTATAAGTCATAATTTTTGCTCTCACAAAACGCATCACATTTCTATTTGATTGCATTTCATGAAAAGGCTCTAAATCATCAGAAGTTAATTTGAGGACTAAAAGGCGTTCCGTTTCAAAAATCATAATTTATATCGTAAATTTGCATCGATAAAAGTACGGTAATGAACTCAAAAAAAAAAGTCGCTTTTTATACTTTAGGTTGCAAACTTAATTTTTCAGAAACTTCTACGATTGCTCGTAGTTTTCAGAAAGAAAATTTTGAGCGTGTAGATTTTGAAGAATCGGCAGACATTTATGTGATAAACACTTGTTCTGTAACCGACAATGCTGATAAACGCTTTAAAACTATCGTAAAATCGGCATTAAAAAAGAATGAAAAAGCATTTTTAATTGCTATTGGATGTTATGCGCAACTAAAACCCGAAGAATTAGCATCTGTAAACGGTGTTGATTTAGTACTTGGCGCTTCCGAAAAATTTAAAGTTACCGATTATATAAACAATCTTTCTAAAAACGATTTTGGAGAAATACATTCTTGCGAGATAGAAAACGCCGATTTCTATGTTGGCTCCTACTCTATTGGCGATAGAACTCGTGCTTTTCTCAAAGTTCAAGATGGTTGCGATTATAAATGCACCTATTGTACGATTCCATTGGCAAGAGGAATTTCACGAAGTGATACGTTGGAAAGTGTACTAAAAAATGCCAAAGAAATTTCTGAAAAAGGCATCAAAGAAATTGTTTTAACAGGCGTTAATATTGGTGATTATGGCAAAGGAGAATTTGGAAATAAAAAACACCAACATACCTTTTTTGAATTGGTACAGGCATTGGATAAAGTAGAAGGAATTCATCGTTTAAGAATATCGTCTATAGAACCCAATTTATTGAAAAGTGAAACGATTGATTTTATTGCAAATTCTAATAGTTTTGTACCTCATTTTCATATTCCATTACAAAGCGGAAGTGATGCGTTATTAAAGAAAATGAAACGTAGGTATTTAAGAGAAACCTATGACAGCCGTGTTTCAGAAATAAAAAAAATAATGCCAAATGCCTGTATTGGTGTTGATGTAATTGTTGGATTTCCTGGAGAAACTGACGAATTATTTTTAGAAACATACACCTATTTAAACGAATTGGATATTTCGTATTTACACGTTTTTACCTATTCTGAAAGACCAAATACCGAAGCCATTGATATGAAAGATGTTGTGCCAAAAAATGTACGCACAAAACGTAGCAAAATGCTCAGAGGATTATCAGTAAAAAAAAGAAGAGCCTTTTATGAAAGTCAGTTAGGAAATACATTGACCGTTTTATTTGAAAGCGAAAATAAAAAAGGGTATATTTATGGGTTTACAGAAAACTACGTAAAAGTAAAAACGCCTTGGAATCCTGAATTAATAAACACATCACACACCATAAAACTCACTAAAATTGATGATGATGGTTTGGTTCGGTTTGAGTTTTTTGGTTTGTAGTTAAAGGATTCGACTGGAAAATTTGTGGAATTTCAACAAGCATTGAAATGAGGTTAAACTCAACCACAAAAAACCAAAAACCATTAAAAAATGAACAAAACACACATATACTGCGTTCCTGGATTATCGGCAAGTTCAAAAATTTTTGAGCATCTAAAACTGCCTGAAAGTGAGTTTGAAATTCATCATATAGAATGGTTAATACCTGAGTCTATAAATGAAACTATGGAGCATTATGCAAAACGAATGTGTGAAAGCATCACCGAAAAAAATATGGTTTTAATAGGTGTTTCTTTTGGTGGAATTATGGTGCAAGAAATGAATAAATTTGTACATCCGAAGAAAATAATTTTAATATCGAGTGTAAAAAATACTAGTGAACTTCCAAAGCGACTTAGACTTGCAAAATTGAGTAAAGTTTATAAATTATTTCCTGCCAAAAATCTAACTTCCATAGAAAATTTCATTAGTTATGCTTTTGGAAATATGACGAAAAAACGCATTGAGCAGTACAAAATATACTTGTCTGTGCGAAATGAATTGTATTTAAGATGGTCTATGTACAATGTGCTTCATTGGAAGCAAAAAGAAACTTTGCCAAATTTGATTCATATTCATGGAACTTCAGATCATATTTTCCCTATAAAATACATCAAAAATTGTATTGAAGTTAAAAATGGAGCGCATGTTATGATACTTGCCAAAGCAAAAAAAATTAGTGCGATTATTGTAGATGCGTTAAGAAAAGGTTGAGAAAAATGAAAATTAGGAAGTAAATGAAAAGCGAAAAAACTCTTTCTCATAAACTTTTAAACCTTTTAAACTCATAAGTTTTAAAAACAGTTCACAACTCTGTGGAAAACAGTATGATTACTAATCAAATTTGTACAAAAAAATGAGTAATTTTGAAAAAAATAATTGAACCTATAAGTTTCTTCAATCTTTTAATAAATAAAACTATGAATAAGCCTTTAAAATTTTTAGTAATCCTAAGTATTGTCTTAGTTAGTGGCGCATTAATTAATGCAAAAAAAAACACGAAAACTGAAAATAAAGAAACCGTAAAAACAGATACAATTGCAAATCATAAATGCAAAAGTTTATCTTACGAAATCAAAGCACTGAAAATTCCTGATGGAATAAATTTCGCTGGAGAGCATGTTCCTGTTGAACAAAATGATGTTAAAGAGCGATTGGACAGAGAATTATTAGTCAATACCTATTGGCAATCTAACGGCTTATTAATGTTTAAACGTGCCAACAAATATTTTCCAATTATTGAACCAATATTAGCCAAAAATGGTATTCCTGATGATTTTAAATACCTTGCCGTTATTGAAAGTGGATTGCAAAACGTTACTTCTCCTGCAAGAGCGACAGGCTTTTGGCAAATTTTAAAAGGTACAGGCAAAGAATATGGTCTTGAAATAAATACAAATGTTGATGAGCGTTACCATTTAGAAAAAGCAACACAAGTTGCCTGTGATTATTTTAAAAAATCAAAAAAACGTTTAGGTACTTGGACACTTGCTGCAGCTGCATACAATGCAGGAAACTATGGTATTTCAAAAAGATTAAAAGCGCAAAAAGTAGATAATTATTATGACTTACTTTTAGGGCAAGAAACATCAAGATATATTCTTAGAATTGTTGCAACAAAAGAGATTATGAAGCATCCCAAAAAATATGGATTTGTGTTTGATCAAGAAGATTTATACAATTTAGAGGCAACTGCAACTGTTGAAGTTGATACCGTTATTACCAATATTGCTGCATTTGCTCAAAAATTCGGGACAAATTATAAAACATTAAAAATTCACAATCCTTGGTTACGAGAAAAGAATTTAAACAATGCTTCGCGTAAAAAATACTATATCAAACTTCCTCAATAAATGAAATTAAAAATGACATTATCAACTATTATCATTTTAATTATCATTGGTCTTGCAGCAGGAATGCTAAGCGGTTTAGTTGGTGTTGGTGGCGGAATTATAATGGTCCCTTTATTTGTTATTTTTCTCGGAGTTACACAACACAACGCACAAGGAATGAGCCTTGCAGTAATGCTTCCTCCTGTAACTTTTTTGGCGGTTTACAACTATCACAAAGCAGGTGATGTAGATTGGAAAATGGCGTTGATTGTTTCGGTTGTATTTATTATTGGTGGATATATTGGTTCTAAGTTCGCCTTAAAAATTGATCAACTTACACTTAAAAAAATATTTGGTGTAATGATGTTAATCGCAGCAATTAAGTTGATTTTCTTTAGTAAATAGATTTTTTTTATATATTGTCAACTAATTTAAAACCCCAAACAATGAAAAAAATCAGTATTCTTTGCATGCTACTAATCTGTAGTATTGCATTTTCTCAAGAGAAAGAAGACAAAAAAGATTCAGACATCAATCCGTTTAGAATTGGTGTAAAAATTGGTATTCCAAACATCGTTGGTGTTGACGTTGAATACGTAACTCCATTATTTGACAATCGTTTTGCATTATTTGTAGATTATTCTGCTTTTAAAGTAAGTCCAGATCAAGCAGAAGTTAAAATCAAGCATATTGAATTTGGAACAAATATCTACTTCAATAATAAGGGTCGTGGGTTATACGGTTCTGTTTCGTACTCAAATTTAAGTCTAGATGGCTCATATACTAATGCAGAAACAGTTAACGGAACAGTTTACGATGGTATTGCAACTGGTGTAGTTGACATTAAAACTACCAATCTAAAAATAGGTGCTAAACTTGGCAAGAAGTTTTATTTCCGTATTGAAGCAGGTTATGGGTTTGGTGATATGCCAAAAGTAGTTGAAGTAACTGGACAAAGTGGTAGTGTTACTGAAACTGACTTTGTTGAAATACCAGATATTCCTGGGATTTCTGATAACGGATTATTTATTGGAAATATTGGATTTGGAATTTCTTTCTAAAAAACTATAACTAAAATGTCACATCGAGCGAAGTCAAGATACTATAAAAACTATTTTTATTAGTTCTTGACTGCGCTCGAACAGACAAAATTTATAAACTTTTTTTAACTTCTTCGTATTCGGCAATAATTTCTTTGACGATTTCAGCAGCAGGTTTTATTTCGTGAATCAATCCTGCAATTTGACCGATTTCTAGTTCGCCATCTTCCATATTTCCTTCAAACATTCCTTTTTTTGCTCTTGCTCTACCTAACAATTCTTTAATTTCTTCTACTGATGGATTTTTGGTGTATAAATCCTTCACTTGATTGTAAAATTTGTTTTTTATTAAGCGTACAGGCGCCAATTCTTTTAGAGTCAATTCCGTTTCTCCATCTTGCGTAGCAACAACAATATCTTTAAAATTTTTATGTGCCGATGATTCTTCACTTGCTACAAATCTACTCCCAATTTGCACAGCATCTGCTCCTAAAACCATGGCTGCGAGCATACCTCTTCCCGTTGCAATTCCTCCTGCTGCAATTAACGGAATTGTTATTTTTTCTTTTACCATTGGTATCAATGTAAAAGTGGTGGTTTCCTCTCTTCCATTGTGTCCGCCTGCTTCAAAACCTTCGGCAACAATGGCATCAACTCCAGCATTTTGTGCTTTTAAAGCAAATTTCACACTACTCACAACATGCACAACTACAATTCCTTTTTCCTTCAAAAAAGAAGTCCAAGTCTTCGGGTTTCCTGCGGATGTAAATACAATTTCAACACCTTCTTCAACAATAATATCGATGATTTCTTTTATCTGCGGATACAACATCGGAACGTTTACAGCAAACGGTTTATCAGTTGCTTTTTTACATTTTATGATGTGTTCTCGCAACACTTCAGGATACATACTTCCTGCTCCGATAATCCCTAAACCTCCTGCGTTACTCACTGCTGATGCTAGTTTATAACCGCTATTCCATATCATTCCCGCTTGAATAAAAGGATACTGAATATTAAAAAGTGATGTAATTCGATTTGCCATGTTGATTTTTTTTAACTGAAAACACAAATTTACTTTTTTATTGGCAGTTTCTTTGAAGATAACCTATAAGTAATGTTTTATTTTGTTTTTGAATAATAAAAATTAACACAACTCCTCCCTCTAAATCACCCACCAAATGGTGATTTAGAGGGAGGACATTTGTAAATAAACTTTTATCTATTTTTTGCGTCTTACTATAAATTCCTTACTTTAGTGACAACTTTGAAAACTATGTCTATCAAATATTGGTTAATTTTTGCTTTAATGTTTCGTGTTCTTTTTGTGAATGGACAAGACGTTGATCATCAACATTCTATTCCTCATTCGTTTATTGAGAATAAAGGACAGTGGAAAGAAAATGTTCTTTTTAAAAGTAAATTTGATGGAGGAAATCTTTGGGTAGAGCAACATAAAATGATGTTTCATTTACAAGATTTGTCCATTTATCATGAAGCACATGTAGCAAAAAAAAATAACATTGAAAATCCTGTCGTTCCTCAAACTCTAGTGCATCTTAATTTTGTGGGTTCAAATGAAATTACTGAAATTGTTAAAGAATTACCTACAGAAAGTTATTACAATTATTTTATTGGAAATGACAAAAGTAAATGGGCAACAAATGTTCGCGGATACGGTGAGGCAATATTAAAAGAATTGTACACCGGAATTGATTTAAAAATAATCGAAGAACAGGAACAGTTGAAATATGAATTTCATGTAAGTCCGGAGGCAAATCCCAATGATATTTTACTTCAATATGTTGGACAAAAAAAGATTTACGTTAATCTAAAGGGAGATTTAGTCGTAAAAACGAAGTTGGGAGAGATTATAGAACAAAAACCTTATGCCTATCAAATTATCAATGGTAAAATCAAAGAAGTAACTTGTTCCTTCGTTGTAGAAGAAAATAAAGTTCATTTTAAATTGGGAAAATATTCTTCTTTTGCCGATTTAATCATTGACCCAGTGTTAATTTTCGCAACTTATTCGGGGTCTGTTACAGATAATTTTGGAATGACAGCAACCTACGGTTATGATGGTACTGCATATTCAGGTGGAATGATTTATGGAAATGCTTATCCAACTCCAGACCCAAATGCATACAATACAACCTAAAATTTCACAGTTGCTTCCAATGGAACTTATGGTATAACGGATGCTTTTGTGTCTAAATATTCTGCCGATGGAACAACAATGATTTGGACAACATTTATCGGTGGTGGAGATGGTACGCAAGGTACGGAAACTGCTCAGAGTATGATTTGCGACAAATTCAATAACGTTTATCTTTACGGAACAACTTCCAGTCCAGGTTTTCCG
>JAKITY010000114.1 GCA_021647835.1 Flavobacteriaceae bacterium
TTTAACTATTCAAGACGGAAAAGCGAAGATTGCTTGTTCTGGAACATTAAAAGCAACAATAAATGGGGGAATTTCTGCTAAAATTACAGGTTCTGGAAATATATACTATAAAGGCACAGGAACTACAGAAAATGTAAAGATTGTAGGGTCTGGAAGTATTACAAGAAGATAAATATTCTTACCACAAATATAAAAAGGTTCTTTTATTAAGAGCCTTTTTATATTTTTTAAAAATTCCGATACTGCTTTGTTTCTTCGAATATATGCTCTAAAATACGCATTTCTTTTTCGTCAAATTCTAAATTTCTTCGTTTCATTACAACCGTTGCAACTTCTTTTACTTTATTCATTTGATAGATTGAAAATCCTGCACTTCCGCCCCAAGAAAAGGAAGGTATAAAATTACGTGGAAATCCTGGTCCAAAAATATTGGCGCTTACACCAACAACAGTTCCTGTATTGAACATGGTGTTAATAGCGCATTTTGAATGATCGCCTAGCATTAATCCACAAAATTGCAAGCCTGTTTTTGCGAATTTTTCTGTTTCGTAACTCCACAATTTCACCTCAGCATAATTGTTTTTTAAATTTGAATTGTTTGTGTCTGCACCTAAATTACACCATTCTCCGATGACTGCATTCCCCAAAAAACCGTCATGACCTTTATTAGAATATCCAAAAAATACCGAGTTGTTTACTTCTCCTCCGATTTTACAATGCGGTCCAATGGTAGTTCCTCCATAAATTTTTGTCCCCATTTTTACGGTTGAATTTTCGCACAATGCAAAAGGTCCTCTAATCATTGAACCTTCCATAATTTCAGCATCTTTACCTATATAAATGGCTCCGTTTTCAGCATTTAATGAGCATAAAGGCAACTTTGCACCTTCTTCAATAAAAATATTTTCTGTGTGAAATGCAACCGTCATTTCTGGAATTTCTGCGGAAGTTCTTCCTTTTGCTAAGTAGTCAAAATCTTGTTGTATTGCTTCAGAATTGAAAGAAAAAATATCCCACGTGTTTTTTATCTGAATTAAATTATCTGTAAACTCAAGTTGTTCAAAAGTATCAAAATTTTCTACTTCTTGTGTATCTGTAGCAAAAAAAGCTATAATTTCTTCTTTATAAAACAACACTTGATTTTCTTTTAAGCCTTTCACTTTTTCTACTAAAGCATCCGAAGGTAAAAAAGAAGCATTTATAAGTATATTTTGCTCTAATTCTATCATTGGAAACTTCTCTTCCAAATAGTCTTCGGTAAGTGTTGTTGTGGTAAGCCCCAAACGTTTTTCCCATTTCTCGCGAATGGTTAAAATTCCAACACGAATATCGGCAACAGGACGTGTGTAGGTAAATGGTAATAATGCGTTGCGGACTTCTGAGTCAAATAAAATGTAATTCATCTATATTAATTTTTGTTGAACTTTCAAAGGTATTAAACTTTTCATACCTTATAAACTTTCATACTTTTAAAACTCCAACTATTTACTCAAATACATTTTTCTACGAGCATATAATTCGTAAAACGCATCGTCTTTTAGGCTGTCTATAAATAAAATACTTTCGCCTGTTGATTTCATTTCTGGTCCTAAATTTTTATCTACTTTAGGGAATTTATCAAATGAAAAAACGGGTTGTTTTATGGCGTATCCTTCTAATCTTGGATTGAATGTAAAGTCTGTAACTTTGTTTACGCCTAGCATCACTTTAGTTGCATAGTTTACATACGGTTCTTGGTATGCTTTTGCTATAAATGGCACTGTTCTCGATGCTCTTGGATTGGCTTCGATGATATAAACGGTGTCGTCTTTTATGGCGAATTGGATGTTTATCAAACCAACTGTTTTTAGTGCAATAGCAATTCGTTTTGTATGATCTTTAATTTGTTGCATTACAAATTCCCCTAAATTAAACGGCGGAAGTGTTGCGTTTGAATCTCCAGAATGCACTCCGCAAGGTTCAATATGCTCCATAATTCCGATGATATAGACATTACCGTCTGCATCACAAATTGCATCTGCTTCGGCTTCTATTGCTCCGTCTAAATAATAATCGAGTAACAATACATTTCCTGGCATTTTTCTATGCAAATCTACAACGTGCTTTTCTAATTCATCCTTATTTATTACAATTTTCATTCCTTGTCCGCCTAAAACATACGATGGACGTACTAAAATTGGAAAATCTAATCTAGAGGCAACTTCTAGTGCTTCATTTGCATTTGTTGCGGTACCAAATTCTGGAAATGGTATTTTTAAATCTAATAATAATTCTGAAAATCGTCCTCTATCTTCTGCTAAATCTAATGCTTCAAAACTTGTTCCTATAATTTTTATACCGTGTTTTTCTAATTTTTCTGCTAATTTTAATGCCGTTTGACCTCCTAATTGCACAATAACTCCTTCTGGTTTTTCATGCTGAATGATGTCATAAATATGTTCCCAAAAAACAGGTTCGAAATATAATTTATCTGAAATATCGAAATCGGTAGAAACCGTTTCGGGATTACAATTAATCATAATTGTTTCGTATCCTGCTTCACGAGCCGCTAAAACGCCGTGTACACAACAGTAATCAAACTCAATTCCTTGTCCAATTCTATTAGGTCCAGAACCTAAAACAACTATTTTTTTCTTATCCGAAACGATACTTTCATTGTCGGCATACGATTTTCCATTAACAATCATATTGCTTTCAAAAGTGGAATAATAATACGGTGTTTGTGCATCAAATTCTGCTGCACAGGTATCCACCAATTTATACACTCTATTAATATTGAGTTCTTGACGTTTTTTATAAACTTGACTTTCCAAACAGCCTAACATATGTGCTATTTGTCTGTCTCCATAGCCTTTTTTCTTTGCTTCTAACAACAAATCTTTTGGTAATGTGTCTAATTCGTAAGTCGTTATTTCTTTTTCTAAAGCGTATAAATCTTCATACTGCTTTAGAAACCACATATCAATTTTAGTGATTTCGTGAATTGTTTTTAACGGAATTCCTGCTTGGATTGCATCATAAATTACAAAAACTCTATCCCAACTTGCGTATTTTAGTTTTTCAATAATGGTATCGTAATCTTTATATCCTTTTCCGTCTGCACCAATTCCATTTCTTTTTATTTCCAATGATTGCGTTGCTTTGTGCAATGCTTCTTGAAACGAACGACCAATTCCCATAACTTCTCCTACGGATTTCATTTGAAGTCCTAAAGTTCTGTCGGCGCCTTCAAATTTATCAAAATTCCAACGAGGAATCTTAACAATTACGTAGTCTATTGTTGGCTCAAATAGAGCAGAAGTTGTTTTTGTAATCTGATTTTTTAGTTCGTCTAAATGATATCCTATGGCTAATTTTGAAGCCACTTTTGCAATAGGATATCCTGTTGCTTTTGATGCCAATGCGGAAGAGCGAGAAACTCTTGGATTGATTTCTATGGCAATAATATCTTCTTTTTCATCAGGGGAAACAGCAAATTGCACGTTACATCCTCCTGCAAAATCTCCAATAGAGCGCATCATATGAATTGCCATATCTCGCATTCTTTGATAGGCTGTATCGCTCAAGGTCATTGCTGGCGCAACGGTAATTGAATCTCCTGTATGAATTCCCATAGGATCCATATTTTCAATGGCACAAACAATGACTACATTATCGTTTTTATCTCTCAGCAATTCTAATTCATATTCTTTCCAGCCTAATAATGCCTTATCAATCATTACTTCATGAATTGGCGAAATTTCTAAGCCACGACTCAACATTTCATCAAAAGTTTCTTTGTCATAAACGATAGATGCGCCTGCGCCTCCTAAAGTAAATGACGCTCTAATAACCAGAGGAAAACCAAATTTTTGCGCAATTTCTTTTCCTTTTAAAAATGAAGTTGCTGTTAATTGTGGCGCCATTGGAATTCCGATTTTAAGCATCAATTTTCGAAATAATTCTCTATCCTCTGTAACTTTTATAGCATCGACATCAACACCTATTAAATCTACATTAAAATCTTCCCAAATTCCTTTATCTTGCGCTTCTATACATAAATTTAAGGCAGTTTGTCCACCCATAGTTGGCAATACAGCATCTATATCATGAATTTGTAATATTTCAATGATTGATTTTGTAGTCAACGGTTTTAAATATACATGATCTGCCGTTTTTGGGTCTGTCATGATAGTTGCAGGATTAGAATTAATCAAAATAACTTCAATTCCTTCTTCACGAAGCGATCGAATTGCTTGCGTTCCCGCATAATCAAATTCACATGCTTGCCCTATTACAATAGGTCCTGAACCTATAATTAAAACTGATTTTATGGAAGTGTTTTTTGGCATTTGATTTCTGTTATTTCTGAATTGTAAATATTATATTTTTGATGTTCTATTTGAAATATAGTTATTAAAACTTATTAAAAGGTATAAAAAAAGGTGTTACTGATAAACAGTAACACCTTATATATGAAATTAATTCTTTCATTATTTCTTTGGTCGAGGATCTGAAGAGACTGTTAATCTTGCTCTTCCTTTTGCTCTTCTTCTTGCTAATATTTTTCTGCCGTTAGCAGATGCCATTCTTTCTCTGAAACCGTGTTTGTTTCTTCTTTTTCTTTTTGACGGTTGATACGTTCTTTTCGGCATACCTAATATATTTTAAATATTTTTAAATTCTTTTATTTTACTTCAATTGCAAAATATTCTGCTAAAAGTGGTGCAAATATACAATTCCTTTTATTTCTGACAAGTACTATTTGTGAAAAAAATAAAAATATTGTTTAAGGTAAGTTTTCCTTTAAAAAAATAACTAAAAATTACATTCAAAGAGCTCTTTATCTCTTGACTTTGTTAACTAAAAACCATGCATTCGCTTTTGGACGATATAGTTTATTAAAACGAAACCATATCTTGACCATTACCAACAAGCCCAGAACGAAAAAAAGCTTGCCAAAAAAAAGCCACCGCACAAAATGCACATTTGGTTTTTGCCGACACACAAATCCAACGCTCTAAAATCCAAAAGAGTATTTTCTTTGCCAACGCTCGTGCAAAACAGAAAAATTATCCTTCAAAACAAACTGAAAAACTAATTTTGAATTAAATTAGCGGATTGAATGAATTACAATAAAAGCAAAACATGAAACTAACCGAAATATTAAGAGACAGTAACTACTACAAACTAGCTCAATTTACACCTGAACAAATTTAAAAATTAGAGAAAAGTATCTTTCTAAAAGAAGTGCCTTTTATAAACTGTTTAGTTCGTAGAAAAGACATTCAACTAAAACCAGAAGAAGTCGTAAGACAACAGCCATTGAAGAAAATGAAAAAACTACATTAACTTATATTAACCAAGAAACAAAATAAGATGTCAATATTTTCTAAAGAATTTGAAGAAGCAATAAGTCATTTACCAGCAACAGAAAAAGACAAACTAATCTTACGTTTACTAAAAAAAGATTTAATATTAGCCAATAGATTACAATTCGAGTTAGTAGATAATGGCAATGTGGAAGAACGTAGAATCGTGATAGAAAAACATATTGTTACTAACGTAAAAAGAATGGCAGAACGGTTTTATAAAATAAGTTATTTAAATATGGATGTTAGATATTTAAGTGGCGATATTACAGAACACGTAAAAATAACCAAAGACAAATATGGTGATGCCAGTTTAAATTTATTGCTTTTAGTTGAAGTACTTAGGCAAAATAAGGGGAATATTTTAACAGCAAGACCACCCGTAAAATTACGTAAATTTAATACAGCAATAATTGCAAGAGTATTTAAAGTTTTGTTGTTAATTAACAAAATGGATGATGATTTATTGCTCGATTTTAAAGAAGACTTAATGATATTAGGCAAACTAATAGGTGATAATGATAAGGTAATGAAAACGGCTATAAAAAATGGCTTAGATGTAAATTGGCTAATACATTCTGAAATACCTAAAAACTTAGTTAAAATACACAGAGAATTAAAAAATAATGGACTTTTAAAATAAATGAGTTTAAGAGAATTACATAAAGAACTAAAACAAATGGAGAAAACTGAAATCATAAAAATGGTTTCAGAACTCTATAAAAGTGTACCAATGGCAAAAGAGTATTTAGATGTTTTTTCAACAGGTAACATCAAACAACTCATAGAAAAATATAAGTTTGAAATTGAAGACTATGTATATCCACACGGTAGAGAAATGCTTTTACGAGAAAAAGAAGCACGTAAATTAATAAGTACAATTCGTAAAATGAAAGTTCCAGAATTAACAGTTGCTCTTGAATTGCATTATGTCTATTGTTGTTTAGATATCATTGAAGATTTTGAGTATTGGGATGAACCTTATTACAATGCAGTTGCAAAGATGTTTTATAGTGCTACAAAAGGAGTAATAGAAAACGGACTAGAAAGAAAATTTGAAAAACTAATAGATAATTTGGTCAGTAAAAGTTATGAATTTGGCTTAGATTTTGAATATTAAAAACAAAATTATGCAAGAAAACAGTTCACAAATACTAAGTTTATCAAAATGAAAACGGAGAAACAAAATTAGACGTTCGTTTTCAGAAACTGTTTGGTTAACGCAAAAGTTAATGGCAGAGTTGTTTAAAAACCACGTCACAAAACATAACCATGTCATTTAAAAAACACCTTTAAAGAAGGCGAATTAGATAAAAAAATCGAACTATTAAGGTTTTCTTTCAGTCAAAAAATCAGTCTATTTGGCATTAAATGAAATCACAAAAAATCTTAGCGGAACATAACAGGAACGCTATTGCATATAGAAATGAGGTTGCTAAAATTCATTAAAATATGGAATTGTGCATAACTTTGTTAATATAAATTACTGAAAATCTTATAGTTATAAATTTTTGTTAATATTTTTGCAGTGTGAATATATTGACTATATTTGCCGACTGAAATTTTAAGCATTTCATAAATGTGCTTTAAGCACCGAAAGTTAGCCTAAGAAATCAATTAATTATGACACAAAAAATTACAAAAATTTTTATAATCTCGATAGTTGTATTTTTTATAGCATCAGGGTTTACAGCAAAAATAACAAATGCGTCTGCTGATGCAACAGTTGTTAAAGTAGCAAAATTAAAATTGTACTACACAGTTTTAAATGAAGATGAAATTGAAGAATCTACCGATTTTTCAATATTTTTAGGAAAATCATTTACAGGTTTTAAAGAAGCTTTAGGTTTTAAAGAATCTCAAGGAAGATATAGTGCAATAAATAGCTTTGGATATTTAGGTAAATATCAGTTTGGAAAATCTACCTTAAAAATGTTAGGCGTTTACAATATGCAATACTTTATTAACAGCTCATTACTACAAGAAAAAGCATTTGAAGCAAATTTATCTCGTAATAAATGGGTTTTACGTAGAGATATTAAACGTTTTGTTGGCAAAACTATTTCAGGTGTTAAAGTAACCGAATCAGGTATTTTAGCAGCTGCACATTTAGGTGGACCAGGAAGTGTAAAAAAGTTTTTACGAAGCTATGGAAAAAATACGTTTAGCGACGCAAACGGAATTTCAGTACGTATTTATATGAAAAAATTTGCAGGCTATAATGTTTCTCACTTAGTAGAAAACCAAAAGGCAAAAGCGAAAAGTAGCTAAACATCTTTTAATTACAATACTTCTTTCTGAATAATAA
>JAKITY010000115.1 GCA_021647835.1 Flavobacteriaceae bacterium
AATAGTGATTTCAAATTCTTTTATTATCGAGTTTTAATTCAAAGAAACTCGCTTCTATCTCATTCTTTTATCTGTAGCAATCATTACTCATTATATATTTGAATTGGTGAAAATTCAGTATAGATTGCACAAAAACAATAAATTATACTCTTATGCAGAACTGACTTATAACATCATATTAGTTATTCTTGTTTTTACTCTGAGTTACTACTATCAAGAATTGGGTTATGCGATATCGCTCGTAGTTGTTCCTTTAATTACCACATTTATTTTCATTAAAAAACTTAATATCAATTGGAAAAAATATGTAAAACTAAATAGTATTGATTTTTCATTTTGGAGATATGGTTTCTTTGCTAGTCTATCAAATGTTACATTTCAACTTCTTATTGCTATTGACATTATTTTAATAGGAAATATTCTAAACGATATGGAATTAGTAACTGCCTTTAAATATGTTTCTATAGTCCCTTACAGTTTGCTTTTTCTATCGCAAGTTGTTATTATTACTGATTTTGTAGATTTTACAGAAAAGATAAAAGACAAATTATATATTGAAAAATATATTCAAAATTATGTTCAACTCTTTTCAATTATTAGTTTAGTATGCATTTTATTTATCTATCTTTTTGGTTCAAAAATATTATCAATTTTTGATAATGATTATACTGACTACAATTCATCATTAATGATTTTAACAATTGGAGTTTCAGGAATTTTGATTTTACGTGGAATTTTCGGGAACTTATTGTCATCGATAGGAAAGGCTCATATCAACTTTATAATAACTTCAATTGCTGTAGTATTAAATATTATCTTGAACTATAATCTTATCCCAAAATATGGAATCTTTGGTGCAGCAACAACATCTGCAATATTAATGTGGTTTACTGGAATTTTATCGATGCTATTTTTCTTCTATTTTTTTAGAAAATCAATCGTTTCTGAAAACTAAAATATATTTCTTCTCGTGCTCCAAAACTCCTAAAAAAGAATGCAATTCCTGGAATCATAGAGCCTTCAAAATCTAAAATTAAATTAGATTTTGCATGTTTTTCAATAATAGAATCAATAATATAGGTCATCACTTGTTCATCTCTCCCTTCTTGAGAAATTGAAGAAAATAAATAAGTAATTCTTTTAGAATTTTTTATAAAAAAAGCACCTCCAAGTAATACTCCTTCTCTATTCTTTGCAATAACAATATCAACACTATCTTCAGTCTTTTTTAGAAGTTTAATTAAATTTTCTAATCGATTATAATCTATCAATTTCAAATCAATTTCTTCTTGCTTTTGCTGAATGAAAAGGCGAATAACATCTTGAAAGTTATCTGTTTTTATAATATTTACTCTATCAGTATTCAATAGGTTTTTACATCTTCTCCTTACATATTTATATCCTTTAAACAACTCTTGGTAAGGTTTGTTTAATAAAAGAATATAATTCTTCTTACTCACAATATTCTTTCCCGAAATAGCATTATGACTATTTAAATTTAATGCTGTTTTTAGAAATTTATTAGGGAATTTTTTTAGAAATTTTTCAACTAGTTCTTCAGAAATTTCATCTGACGAAAAAACACCTAATTGCTGAGTCCAACAAGGAGTATAAATATATTTAATATAATATTTTGTCTTCCATGGCAAAGGCATAACGGCATCATAGTCATTTAATATCAGTGCATCCCAATTATCCGCAACAATATCTAAATACCAAGAAAATGCATAAACTCTTGAATTTATTGAGTTCTTAATACACAAATCGTATTTTTTAATATCTAATTCTGATCGCTTAATGTACTGTATCATTAACTATTGATTTGAGAAATCACATCCTTATACACTTTTCGCCAACCTTTCCAACGCTCATTTTCACTCAAAGTTTCGTTGTGAAACAATAGTATAAACGTACCATCAACAGATTTTACTTCTTGTAATAATTGATTTATTTTAGATTTTGCAACTGCAGGAACATAGTTCAAGTAGTCATTTAATGTCGTATCCATAATAGCAAATGGAAATATTTTTAATGGAGTTTGAATTTCAAAATCTAAATCATAAAAATAAAAAGGTGTGCAAGTACTTGCTCTAAATCCATAATGGCTTGCATACCCCATAGAATAATCTTCGGCAACCTCTAAATTTACTAGATTTTGATATGTTTCTGGTATTTTTAAACGTAAAAAATGCTGTCTTGATTTTTCAATTGGCTTGTTTACAATTGATTCCATTCGTTTTTTTTCCATCTTCAATTTATCAGCACTTTTCATTGTAAAATATGATGGATGCAAACCTACATCAACATAATCTGCAACAGACTTTATCAAAGATTGATATTTTATATTGGATGAAGAAACATTTGTATCGTAGGTCGTATAATCACCAATCAAAAAGAAAAAAATTGTTTTAATTTTATGCTTTTTTGATAATCCTAAAAGGATATCAAAAGTGTCATAAGGGTCTTTTTTGAAATTTAATAAAACAAGTAATCGTTCAATTGCTGTATCAAAATGAAGTGTAAATATATCTCTAAAAAAGCCACCAAAATTTCTTAAAACCCCTTTCTCTTTATAAGCAAACACATTATCTACATCAATTGTTGAAATAAATTCAAAATTTCTTTTTTGACACTCATAATTTGGGAATTTTTCTTTCAAAAACTCTAAAAATTTGAATGCCCAAATATCAATCAATGGTTTTTTAAGAAACTTATGCTTAAACGCCAAACTTTCCGTTGCGGGAAAACGCTCATTTTTATCTTGCACATAAGGTAAATACTCTTCATATCGACTAATCAAATAAAAACTTGCTGCAAATATATCAAAAGGAATTGTTGATGTTTTTCCCGCAGAAAAAAAACACGGAACATCGTCCCATTTAGACAAAGATATATCTATATTGTTGACACCTTGCTCAAATAACAAATCATGACTTCGGATAAAAAACTCTTTTCCAAGAGGCAATTTAGAATACGTTATTTTTGGACCATTGTGAGCTACAAACTCATCTACAACTGTCGTAAATTTTACTGGAATACTTAATACTCTAACAAAAAATTGTTTAAAAATATAAGTCAGTCTTGGTGTAATTTTATGTGTGTAAACGAGTATCAATCTTATAAAATATTAGTATCGGCAAAGCTAAAATACGCTTTTTCAGTAATTATCAAATGGTCTAATATTTTTATATCTAATGTTTCTCCTGCAATTTTTATTTTTTGAGTCAGTTTTTTATCTGATTCACTTGGATCTGTTTTTCCAGAAGGATGATTGTGCGCTAATATTATACCTATAGCCGAAATTTCCATCGCTTTTTTAAAAACCAATCGAATATCAACTAATGTACTTGTAATTCCACCTTTACTTACTTGAGATTTATCAATAATTTCATTAGAATTATTAAGATATAATACCCAAAATTCTTCATGTTGTAAATCACCAATTATTGGTTGCATAATCTCAAAAACTGCTTTACTACTTGTAATCTTAGGTTGCTCAAGAGCATCTTCTAATCTTCTACGCCTTCCCAATTCTAATGCTGTTATAATACTCACAGCCTTTGCCTCTCCAATTCCTTTAAACTGTATCAACTGCTCAACCGATAAGCGAGCCAAAGCGTTCAAATTGTTATTTACTGATGCTAATATGTGTTTTGACAACTCTACTGCACTCTCATTTCTACTTCCTGAACCTATTAAAATGGCAATCAATTCAGCATCAGAAAGAACTGATTTTCCTTTAATTATTAACTTTTCTCGTGGTCTATCATCTTCTTTCCAATTTTTAATAGAAAAAGAAGGCTTTTTATCATTCATAGAATCTCTTTTTTTATCAAAGATAAGTTAATATATTTGTATTAAATATTCATACTTATGAAAATTATTATTGCTGGTGCTGGAGATGTTGGATTTCACCTTGCAAAACTATTATCTTATGAGTCTCAAGACATTTATGTTATAGATTTAGATAGTGATAAACTCAGTTATTTAGACTCTCATCTTGATGTTATTGCTACTAAAGGTGATGCAACTTCAATTAAAGCATTACAAGGCCTTGGCGTTGATAAAACAGACTTATTAATTGCAGTAACCGATTCTCAAAATACCAATTTTACTATCGCTGTAATTGGAAAAAAATTAGGAGCAAAAAAAACTATTGCACGAATTAATAATCCTGAGTTTATCAAAAATACTGAAATAGATTTTAAGGAATTAGGGCTAGATTATGCCATTTCTCCTGAAGAATTAGCCGCAAAAGAGATTACAACGCTATTACATCAATCTACTTTTAATGATTCTATCACTTTTGAAAATGGTGTTTTAAATATGGTCGGAAGTACATTAAGTAGCAAATCTCCTATCATCAATTATACAGTACAACAAACTAAAAATAAGTTTCCGGATATCGATTTTATAATAATTGCTGTAAAACACGCTAACAATTCTCAAACTGTTATTCCTCGTGGAGACACTACTTTTGAATTGGGTGATGAAGTTTACTTTTCTTGTCCAAAAGATAGCCTTCCAAAAATTCATACACTTACAGGAATAGAAAAATTTACTATAAATGATGTAATGATACTTGGTGGAAGTAAAATTGGAGAGAAATCTGCTCGTAAATTATGTCAAGAAAAATTTAGAGTAAAACTTATTGAACAAAATAAAAATAAAGCATTCAACCTTGCAGAAAAACTAGAAAACACACTTGTTATTCATGGTGACGGTAGAGATTTAGAACTACTTGAAGAAGAGAATATCAGAGAAATGGATGCATTTATTGCCGTTACTGGAAATACCGAAACAAATATTATATCTTGTCTAGTTGCCAAATCAAAAGGTGTTAAAAAAACAATTGCTTTGGTAGAAAACATGGACTATATAAATATCTCGCAAACAGTTGGAATAGACACACTTATCAATAAAAAACTGTTAGCCGCAAGTGAAATTTTTAAGCACGTAAGAAAAGGAGAAGTCTTGGCAATTGCAAACTTAAAACATGTAGATGCAGAAGTATTAGAATTTAATGTAAAACCAAATTCTAAAGTAACGCAAAAACCAGTTAAAGATCTTAAATTAACAAGAAATGCCGTATTTGGAGGTGTAATCAGAGATGGAAAAGCACTAATGACCTTTGGTGATTTTCAAATTATTGCAGGAGATAAAGCCGTCGTTTTTTGTTTGCCAGAATCCATCAGCGATGTTGAAGAGTTATTCAAATAAACTTTAGTGAAATGAACATGTTAAAAAACAATTGATATAGCCAGATGAAAAACTTAAATTATCAAATAATTATTAGTTTTCTTGGGCTTACTTCTATGCTCAATGGTGTTTTTATGTTATTGGCTGTTCCGTTTAGTATCTATCATCAAGAAAGTGCAAAATGGGGAATTTTATATGCAGGTCTTATAACCATTACTCTAGGATTTTTGATGTGGTTTTTTAATCGAAATGCTGAGAAAAATCTACAAAAAAAAGAAGGATACCTTATTGTTACCTTCGGATGGTTAATCCTATCTCTTACAGGAACCTTACCCTATATTTTATCAGGTTCAATACCTGAATTTACCAACGCCTTTTTTGAAACTCTTTCAGGATATTCAACAACTGGAGCATCAATTCTTACTGATATTGAGGTAATGCCAAAAGGAATTCTTTTTTGGCGAAGTGCAACACATTGGATTGGTGGAATGGGAATCATCGTTCTAACCATTGCAATTTTACCACTTCTCGGAATTGGTGGAATGCAACTCTTTATGGCTGAAGCGCCGGGACCATCAGCCGATAAAATGCACCCAAGAATTACAGAAACAGCAAAACGACTTTGGCTCATCTATTTTTCTCTTACTATTACTGAATTTTTATTGCTAAAAATTGCTGGAATGACTTGGTTTGATGCCATAAACCATGCAATGGCGACATTAAGTACAGGAGGTTTTTCAACAAAAAATACAAATATTGCTTATTGGAACGAAATGCCAATTATACAATACATCATTACTGCATTTATGTTTATTGCAGGTACAAACTTTATGATAACCTATTTTGTGTTTAAAGGAAAATGGCAACGAATTCTTAAAAACGAAGAATTTAAATGGTACTTTTTTGGCACATTAGGAATTGTTATTGCAATCACTTTATTGATTGTACAGTTTCAAGACCCAACACTTCAAACAAGTATTAATCACCCAATGCCTTGGGGAAAAGTAGAAAGTTCTTTTAGACATGCAGGATTTCAAGTTATTGCAATATTAACAACTACAGGTTTTGTAACTGCCGATTTCACGATGTGGAATTCTTTTGCTACAATGATTATTTTCTCACTGTTTTTTATTGGAGGTTCTGCAGGATCAACAAGTGGTGGCGTAAAAATTGTACGTCATATCATGATGATAAAAAGTAGTTTATTAGAACTTAAAAAACTATTACATCCAAGTGCAATTATTCCTATACGCTATGGTGGGAAAGCAGTACATCAAAGCATTATTTTTAACATACTTTCTTTCTTTGTACTGTATATGCTTATCTTTATTTTAAGTGCAATTACACTTACCTTTCTTGGTTTAGATTTTACCTCTGCAATTGGCGCTGCGGCATCATCTTTAGGTAATATTGGTCCTGCAATTGGTAGTATAAGTCCTGTTGATAATTACGCTCACTTATCGAATGCTGCAAAGTGGTTTTGTACCTTATTAATGTTGATTGGTCGTTTAGAATTATTTACTGTGTTGATATTACTGACTCCTTATTTTTGGAAGAAGAATTGATCAAAAAATCTTATGAATTAAAAAAAAATGAACTAAACCTTTCATTTTTAAATACTTTATATATTTTAGCTGAAAAATTTATATGAATAAATTGCAACTTAAAAATTGGAATTCGATTTTTTTAATTATAGTTGCTGGAATTTTATTAAGGCTCTATAAAAATTTTAGTAGTTCATTAATACCAGGAATTAATGGTGGTTATTATCCTTTTCAAGTAAAACTAATACTTGAAAATTCCAAATTAGGTTTTAGTGACATGCCTTTTATTTTTTATTTTCAAGCATTAATAGTTAAAATACTAACTTTTTTTGTAGATACTGATATTGATACCTTAATAATTAATACGTCAAAAATAGTTGATTCAATCTTTCCTACTTTAGTTGTATTACCTGTTTTTATTTTAGCCAGAAACCAATTCAAAAATAAACTAATACCTAGCAATATATATATTATTACACTTTGTGCATATTCTATTCTATCCATTTCTTCTGCCAGTATGCTTTGTAGTGATTATCAAAAAAATGCAGTCGGAATTGTTTGGTTAGCTTCAAGTTGTCTTGGTGTATACCTCTATTTAAAAAATGGGCAACTAAAATATATTTATATTACACTAATTTTTGTAACTCTTAATTTAATTACACATATTGGTACTTTAGGAGCATTTATTTGCTTTATATTAACCCTCTTCTCTATAATTATTATCACTGAAAAAAAGCAACTCTTTAAACATAAGAGAAAGATATTAATTTTTTGAGGTAAGCATTTAGACGTATATTATTTCTTTGTGATAAATATTGTCTGTTTTTACCATTCTCTTGATTAAGTTATTGAATATTGTGTCTTTGTTTTGAGAGCGGTTAATTCGATAGCAA
>JAKITY010000005.1 GCA_021647835.1 Flavobacteriaceae bacterium
GACCACATTTCATACAGGTAAACCCATCTTGCCACTTTATTTTGGCTAAATATGCTTTACAAGCAGTATCATTTGGTAATTCTTTTATAAAGTTTAGTATATCTTGACCTTCAAACTGTTCCATATCCTAGTGTTTTAAGGATTAAATATACGGAAATTAAATGACTAACTCAATAAAATTATATGAACCTTCTTTTAGAGTTCCAAACAATAGCATTTGTTGTGCTAAATGTTTTTGTTTTAACGCCTGTTTTGCTTTCTTCTTTATTATTTATAAGAATTGTTTTCATAATTTATTTATTTAAATAAGTCGGCAAAAATAGTACTATTTTTTACTTTACAGTAAGTTTTTTGTAAAAAAAAATGTTAATATTTTAAATTTAATTTTTTAGACTAAATCCATATAAATAATGTTATTCCTCAGGCATCTCAAAACCTTCAAACAAAGCGTCTGGAGTGATGCTAAAATGTTCTTTCGCTAAAACGTTAAGTAGCACTATAAAAGCAATTAATCCTAAGATCATAAAAACTTGAGTTTTTGAAATTCTTTGTATCTCCTGTCTGTCTTTAAGTTCACATATTTCTCCAGGACAATACTGTGCTTTCTCTTTATAAAATAAGCCGTAGAGTTTACATCCAATACAAATATTAAAAGCAACTTCAAAAAACAAGAAAAATAAACAAACTATACAAATAACCCCAACAATTGGACTGTAGGTATTCATAATTGATAATAAGACAAACATACTTGCAGAAAGTACCAAACCGATAATCCATGCAAACTTTTTTTGTGGTGCACCAACATACAATGGTGTTTGTTTGCGCACCATAAAGCGTCCAATAATTAAAAAAGGCGCATATTTTGGATTTATAAACACACGAATTGCCATTTCTACCATAAATATGGTTACCATATATTTAAGCATCGTAAAATCCCTGGTAAACATCACAGTAACAATTGCAATAAACATAAATAAGAATAACAAACCTGCTGATGCACGTATTTCACGTTCGTTTAAAACATTGATAGTATAGCCTTCTACAGTTTCTCCAAATGTACTCATGTCAGTTAGTTTTTAAGTTATTTTATTTGACGAGTTAAACACGTTTTTGTTACAATGCTTATAATATTATTCTCAATACAATTTTCATCTAATAGTGAAGCGATTTTTCACCTTTCACCTAACATCTTTCACCTCTTTTAATACCAGCGTTTTTTATTCTTTTTTGAAGCAACCGATTTTCGCCCTTTTTTGTATCTGCTTCCTTGTTTTTTATGTACTTGTGGTTTCGCCTTTGGATCTAAAGGATATGGATGATTCTCTTCAATAGTAATTTGCGTATTTATTAATTTTTGAATGTTTGCAACATATAATTTTTCGTCCGCAGAGCAAAAAGAATAAGCAGTCCCTATTTTTCCTGCACGTCCAGTTCTACCAATTCTGTGAATGTATGTTTCAGGTATATTTGGCAAATCAAAATTAATAACAGCATCCAACTCATTGATGTCAATTCCACGTGCCGCAACATCAGTCGCAATAAGAATGTTTACCTCATTGTTTTTAAATTGCTTTAAAGCTTCTTGACGTAAATTTTGCGACTTATCACCATGAAGGCTTGTAACTTTATAGTTGTTGCGTAGCAATGTTTTTTCGAGTTTATCTACACCATATTTTGTTCTTCTAAAGATTAGAATACTACCTTTTATGGTATTCCGCAATAAATGCAAACACAATTCAATTTTCTTAGGTTTTGGCACATAATACAGTACTTGACTTACATCTTTTGCAACAGATGATGTTGGCGAAATTTCTATTCGCTCAGGATTACTTAGCATTATTTTTGCTAATTCAACAACCTTAAAGGGTATTGTTGCAGAGAACAATAAAATTTGTTTTTGCTCGGGACATAAACGCTCAATTTTATTTACATCATCAATAAAACCCATATCGAGCATTAAATCTGCTTCATCGAGTACAAAAGTTTCTATATAATCAAGGTTTATTTCGTCTTGCTTGTGAAGGTCAAGTAATCTTCCAGGAGTTGCAATCAGAATATCAACACCTTTTCTTAAAACATCTTTTTGAGGTTCTATAGATGCGCCTCCATAGACAACAGTTGTTCGTAAATTAGTGTATTTGCCATAAGTTTTAAAATTTTCTTCAATTTGGATTGCCAATTCTCTTGTAGGACTTATAATTACTGCTCTAATTTTCTTTCCTTTTTTTACGGATGCATCTTGTCTGTCAAACAACATTTGAAGTATAGGCAAGGCGAAAGCAGCCGTTTTTCCTGTTCCTGTTTGTGCAGAAACTATCACATCTCTTTTTGCTAGTATTGCAGGAATACTGCACTCTTGAACAAGTGTTGGTGTATCATAATTGGTTTCTGATACTGCTTTTAGAATTGGTTTGTTAAGTTTTAATTCTTTGAATTGCATATTTATATTTTAAATTCTTTATTATTTTTTTGTCATTAATTCCGTTGCATCTGTCATTCCTACGAAGGCAGGAATCCATACAAAGTTAAGTTTAGATTCCTGCCTTCGTAGGAATGACATCAATTATAAATTTAGTGCAAAATTATTGAATTGAATCAATATAATTAATTATTTTCCCTGAATCTTCTTCAAAATCAAACCATTTGAGAGTCTTATCTTTTTTAAACCAAGTATTTTGCCGTTTTGCAAAACGGCGCGTATTCTTTTTAATTTCTGATATTGCAAAATCTAATGTGATTTCGTCATCCAAAAACTGAAATAGTTCTCGATAACCAACTGTTTGCAAAGCATTTAATTTCTTATGTTGATGTAGTTTTTTTGCCTCTTCAAGTAAACCTTTGTTCATCATACTATCAACACGTTGGTTGATGCGATTGTAAATGATTTCTCTTTCAGCATCAATTCCAATAAGAATAGGAGTGAAGTTACGTTCTCTCTTCGGTTTATTTTTATAATACGAATATGGTTTTTCTGTTCCAATACATATTTCTAATGCTCTAATAATGCGATGTGGATTTTCTAATTCAATAGAATTATAACTTTCAATATCTAATTCTTTGAGTTGCTCTTGCAAGGGTTCTAAGCCATTTTTTTTTAATTCTTGATTTAATTTCTCTCTAATTTCAGGGGAAACAGTAGGGAAATAATCCAATCCTTTGGTAACAGCATTTACGTACAAACCACTTCCTCCAACCATAATGGCAATATTATTTTTCTGAAAGAGTTCATCTAATTTTTCTATAGCATCTCGTTCAAACTGACCAACATTATAATCATCAAAAATAGAACGATTTTGTATAAAATGATGTGTTACATTTATAAGTTCATCCGAAGAAGGAACAGCGGTTCCAATAGCCATTTCTTTATAAAACTGCCGTGAATCACAAGAAAGAATATCAGTATTAAAATGCTTTGAAAGTTTGATGCTCAACGCAGTTTTTCCAATTGCGGTTGCACCAACAATAACAATTAAATAATTTTTATTTTGGTGCATTTATGGATTTAATAAAGTTGCACATTTGTAACAGTATTCGGCGTTATCAGTATGATTTTCAACAGCACAACTCGGACAAGATTGCGTGTTGGTATTGATTCCTTTTTTGCCTTGACTCATATATTCTGCACTCACAATTCCTGTAGGAATTGCAATAATTCCATAACCTAAAATCATAATTAGTGCAGCAATAAATTGCCCTAATCCTGTAATGGGAGAAATATCTCCATAGCCAACCGTTGTTAAGGTTACAATTGCCCAATATACACTACGAGGAATATTTGAAAAACCACTATTGCTATTGCCTTCAACTAAGTACATAATAGTACCTAAAATAATGCATAAAATGACGACAACAAACAGAAAGACTAATATTTTGGCTCTACTGGCTTTCAACGCTTTCATTAAACCGTCTGAGGCTCCTAGAAAAGGTACTAATTTTAATATTCTAAATATTCGCAATAATCGTAAGGCTCGTATAGCAACAAGAACATGTGTTCCTGCAAAGAAAAAGGCTAAATATTTTGGAATGGTTGAAAGGAAATCAATAATACCATAGAAACTAAAAATATATTTTGAAGGCTTTTTTATACTGATGATTCGAGCGAAATACTCTAATGTAAAAAGGATTGTAATTACCCATTCTGATATATTTAAGAAATCGTGATATTTAGTATCAATACGTTCAACACTTTCGAGCATTACTAAAACAATACTTACAATAATTAGAAAGAGTAGGATAATATCAAACAGTTTTCCTGCGTATGTATCTGCTTCATAGATTATTTCATGAAGTCTTGATTTCCAGTTTTTTTGTGATGCTTCTTTTTGTGACAAAATTTAGTTCTTTTTTAATACGATTGGTTCGTTTTGACTGTTTATTATATGTTTAAAAAATGATTTTAAGATTTTATATTCTGACTTTCCAAAATGAGGGTTACTAAGAGAATAACTAAAATTTAGAGTTACCTTATTGTTTATTTGGTTTATTTTATAATAAAAATGACCTTTTGCCTTAGGCAATTTAAGTAATTTATTTTGAGGAATAGATTCGATAGTATAATTTTCAGGAAAACTTATGAAAAGAGTAAAATCAAAACTACGTGGATACCCAAAATCAACAGGATATTGTCTGTCATCTAATTTAAAAGGATTTTCATTTATTTTATCAATAAAAAATGGATAGAGTAAAATATTATTAGCTGTTGAAGGCTCATTTTCAATGATTATTTTATATTCTTCAGTAAATTCTTTATCTTTTTTATTAAGATTGAAATTTTTATACTCAACAATTTCTAAAAAATCATTTTCACCTTCATAATCATTTAAATATTTTTCCTCTTTAATACCATCAAACTCTTCTCTTTTATCAATTGCATTATACCCTTTATAAGAAATTCTCATATTACCAGTAAACTCTTCCCTTTCATTAAGTTTTAAAATCATTTGTATTTTTTTACCACTATTTTTTATAGGAATAATATCCTCCCAATAACTACCGTTTTTAAAGTCCATAACACGTGCTACCCTATTAAGACATTTATATGGGAGCACTCCAAATGGTAGGTTTTTACCTGTAGCGTCTAAAAAATATGTTTTGTTATCAATGACTATCTTGGCAATAACATAATCAAAATCAGTCATTACAGGATGTAATTTTATAGGAAAGCCATTTTCACGAGTTGATAATAAAACAAGTTCTGCATGGATGTTACTTGCATTTAATGAATTTATCAAAGATATATTAATTTCACTAATATTTCCAACTTTCGCATTAAAGGCTTTTGTAACGTTGATATCATTGAATATTCTATACTTTTTATTCCATGTATAGTGATTTTGAATAAATTGATATACTTTTTTTGCTCTTTTTAATAAATCTGTTTCATTATAGACTTCTTGAGGTATCTTTTTACTAAAAAACATTTTTTTTCTAAGTTGCCCGCCAATTTCTTTATCACTCTTAAATTCTTTATCAACAGACTTCCACGTTTTGGTATATTTTTTTTTTGTTCCATCAAACCAATTAACTTCTGATTGTTCAAAAACAATTCTTGAAATATAATTTTTTTTAGAAGTCATATACTCTTCTTCAATAAACGCAGGGATATCTTTCATACTATAAACTAAAACTTCGCAATCTGCATATCCATCAATACCATCAACCCTAAAGCATCTTTTTTTAAGAGTAGATTTGTTTCTTACCAGTTTTTGATAGCCAATTAAAGTACGGTTGTATACGTAGTTTCCAGGAATCTGAGCTTTAAAAACACTTTCTTTGGTTGGAATAGAGGTTTGAAAACTCCAACCTGTCAAATTAAATGTAAAAGGGGATTCTATAGTATAAGTATATTCGACAATGCTGCCATCTTGGATGTTGGGCAATGTAAAAGTTGTTTTTGAATTTTTCTCACTTAGCCTCTTTGTATAAATATTGTTTTTGCTTAGTGGCGTGGTCATTCCATTGGTGTGAGTAACACCTCTAATTTTTTTTACAGATTCTCTACGATTTTTATTATTATATAAAAAGATATTTACATTGGTATGGTTAGCTGCTTCTTTATTAAAGATTTTTATTTTTTTATAAATTACAGTTCTTATATAGATATAACCGTGTTTCTCAAAAAACTCAGTGTTACCTTCCGCATACAACACAACAGCATTGGCAGTTGAATCTTTTTCATAAACAGTCATTTCGCTTTCTTGTTGAGTGATTTTACCAAAAGTATAGCCTTTTTGACTAAATGTGTGAAAAGAGATAAGAAATAGAAATAAGGTGAAATATTTTTTCATTGATGTTTTGAATTTTAAAAGCGAATAATCTTTCCAACTTTATATTTTTCTAAATAATTCTTTATAGAGAATCTATTATACTTACTGTTCTCTAAAGGGGAAATTAACGATTTCAAAATTTCTAAATTGTTGATTTGATATTCCAAATCTACAAAACAAAAACCTAAAAGCACATCGTTTTCAATCAATATTATTGATTTCTCTCCAATAGTTCTGCCCTTATCTACAACAATTAGGTTACTATTACTAAAAGTAATTTCATCCACCTTTTTTGGATAATAAAGGTTAAATTTAGGCTTATTCTGAAGGATTTCTTTATGGAATTTTAACATATTAATTAGTTCATTTCCAGACAGTTCATGAGAAACAGAAGTTAATGATGACTGTAATAATTTTGCTTTTTTTGATGTTTTTAAGAAAATTTTATTGACACTCTTTTTTATATTTTTTCCTTTACCAATGTATAAGATTTCACCATCGTTTTGATGTGCATAAAAGAGACCTGTATTTGAAGGTAAATTATCTAATATCTTTTGAAATTTTGAAGGTAATTCTTTTTCGATACCATTTTTTATATGACTTTTGATAATTGTTTTTTCAGAATCCTTATCAATCAATAATTTGAATAATTTGACTGTAGCCAAAGCATCTCCTTCAGCACGATGTCTATTTGAAACAGGAATGCAGAGTTTTTTGCAGAGTTTCCCTAAACTATAAGAATCTAAATCTGGTATTAATTTTTTAGTCAATGCAACAGTACAAAGTGTTTCTCTTTGGAAATCAAAGCCTAATCTTCTAAACTCAGTTTTTAAAATCCGATAATCAAAACTGGAATTGTGAGCAACAACAACACAATCTTGTGTCATTTCTACAATGCGTTTGGCTATTTCATGAAATTTTGGAGCATTGATTAGCATTCCGCTATTTATCCCTGTTAAATTCACCACAAATGGTTGTATTTCTCGCTCAGGATTTACCAATGTAATTAACTGATCTACAACTTGATGTCCATCGTATTTATAGATAGCAATTTCAGTAATTCCTTCTTCGTTATACTTTCCTCCAGTCGTTTCTATGTCTAATATTGCGTACAATTTTGTTTATGAGTTTATTTGATTAAATCGTTTATCTCTCTTTGGACTTTAGACCTTTGCCTCTCATTATTGCCTAACTCCAAAAATAGCACTTCCAACACGTATCATCGTACTACCTTCTTCAATAGCGATGTTGTAATCTCCACTCATTCCCATAGAAAGAGTTTTGAGTTGTAAGTTTTGAGTTTTGAGTTCTTCAAAAATTGATTTTAATTGCTTAAATTCTCCTCTTATTTGCACTTTATCAATTGTAAAACTGGCCATTCCCATCAATCCAACAATATTAATGTTTTGTAGTTCTTTAAAATCATCCAAAGATAAAATTTCTTTAATTTCTGATGTTTTTAAACCAAACTTAGTGTCTTCTTGTGCTATTTTTATTTGCAATAAACAATTGATAATTCTATTGTGTTTTTTTGCTTGTTTATTGATCTCTTTCAGCGTTTTAAAACTATCAACCCCATGAATTAACTCCACAAAATGAGCCATATATTTGACTTTATTTCGTTGCAAATGACCAATCATGTGCCATTGAATGTCTTTTGGTAACGTCTCATACTTCTCAACCATCTCCTTAATTTTATTCTCTCCAAAAACACGTTGTCCTGCATTATAAACCTCGAAAATCGATGAAATCGGTTTTGTTTTTGAAACTGCTACAAGTGTAACAGAGTTTGAAAGTTGACATGTTATTTTTTGCAGATTATCAGCAATAGACATAAAAATGATTGATTAAAATTCATACAAAGTTAAACCACTTCGCAATTTAGGCTCAATATACGTACTTTTTGGTGGCATTTTAAGGTTCGCATCTGCAATTGCTTTTAATTGCTCAACCGTTGCCGGAAATAATCCAAAGGAAACTTTAAATTTCCCCGAATCTACTTCAGTTTTTAAATCTATTTCAGCATTTTTTGCTGGTTTATATTCCAATCTATCGTTATTTCGTAAATCATCAATTCCTAAAATTGGGTGCAACACGGTATCATATAATAATTGTGCATCTAAATCACTTAAAGGGTTTTCAATTTTATAAACGGTTTTTCGCAAGTATAACGAGTAAAATTCCCCATCTAAATACATTACAAAATGATGTTTTTTTGATGGCTTATATAATTGTTGCCCAAGATTTGTTATGCGAAACCATTCATCTAGTTTGACTAAAAATTGTTCTTTTGAAAGCTCGTTTAAATCTTTTACAAACCGATTAAAAGAAGAAATTCTTAAATTTGATTCAGGAATTAAATAACTCATAAAAAAATTATAATCCTCTGAACCATTGTGATTTGAATCCCCTAATCTTAAGTCTTTACTTAATAGTGCTGACGAGGCAGAACGATGATGACCATCAGCAATATAGATAGCATTCATCTTTTTAAACTCAGCAGATATAGTTGCAATATCATCAGTATTTGTAACTAGCCAAACATAATGAGATTTCATATTACGAGATGTAAATTCATATTCTGCTCGTTGTTCTTGATATTTATTTATGATGTTATTAATAACAGAATTATCAGGATAGGTAAGTAGAATTGGCTCAGCGTTAAAACCAACAGTTTTTAAGTATTTTTCAAATAAAACTTCTCTACTATGAATGGTTTCTTCATGTTTCTTAATAATATTATTTTGATAATCTTCTGATGAAGTTGCAACAATAATTCCTATATAAATAGCCTCTTTCGTAACTTTTTTATAGATATAAAATGAAGGTTTTTCATCTTTTGATAAAATTTTACTTTCTTTAAACTCCAAATAACGACTACGAATCATGCGAAAACGCTCATCTGTAGATATTTCGTGCTGAAATTTATAACTTGGACTTATAATATGTAAAAAAGAAAGAGGATTAAACTCTAACTGTGCGCCTAATTCTGCATCAGTATATGATTCATAAGAGCGAGAAGAGACCAAAGCGATTTTGTCTCTTTGGGCTCTTACTGCTCTAAATGGTTTTACGGTAGCCATTAAATTACCCTAAGATTGAGATAATTTGCGATGCCAATTCTGTACCAATTCTATCTTGCGCTTCGCCAGTTGCAGCACCAATATGCGGTGATAATGACAATGAAGGGTTCATTAACAATTGTATTTCTGGGGTTGGTTCGTTTTCAAAAACATCTAATGCAGCTTTTGCAACTTTTCCATTATCAATTGCGTTTACTAAAGCTACTTCATCAACAACACCGCCACGAGCAGAATTTACAAGAATTACACCTTCTTTCATTAGTTCAAATTCTTCTTTCCCAATCACATATTCTTTTTGTGCAGGAACGTGTAATGTGATAAAATCTGCTTGTTTTAAAACGTCCTCTTTAGATATAGTTTTGATGTCAAAGTTTACTGTTTGACCATCAAAAAATTCTAATTCTAAGTTTACATTTTCTATAAAAGGATCATACGCAACGACTTTCATTCCGTTTCCAAGAGCCACTTTTGCAGTTGCTTGACCAATTCTTCCGATACCAAGTACTCCTAATGTTTTTCCTTTTAATTCGACACCTTTTGCTGCTGCTTTTTTCAATCCTTTGAAGTTAGAATCTCCTTCTAAAGGCATATCTCTATTGGTATTGTGTAAAAATCTCGCCATTCCAAAAAGATGACCAAAAACTAATTCGGCAACCGAATGTGACGATGCTGCAGGCGTATTTATTACCTTAATTCCTTTTTCACGAGCATATTCTACATCAATATTGTCCATTCCAACACCTCCACGACCAATAATTTTTAAAGATTTACAGTTGTCTATAATATCTTTTCTTACTGTAGTTGCACTTCTTACTAAAAGTACATTGATTTCATTTTTATTGATATAATCTACCAATTGACTTTGCGCTACGGTTGTTAGAATTACTTCGTAACCTGCATTTTCTAATACTGTAACTCCACTTTGTGCTATTCCGTCGTTTGCTAATACTTTCATAATTTCTTTAATTAATTTGTTTCATCACATTTACCAATATTTGCACACTCTCAAGAGGTAATGCATTGTACATACTTGCTCTATATCCTCCAACAGAACGATGTCCTTTTAATCCGTTTATTCCTGCATCATTCCATAGTTTATCAAATTTTTCTTGATTTTTTTGGTCAGCAAGCGTAAAAGTGATGTTCATTAAAGATCGATCTTCTTTTGCTGCAAATCCTACAAATGCAGGATTGTTATCAATTTCAGCATATAAAAGTGCTGCTTTTTCTTCATTTCTTTTTTCGATTGCTGCAATTCCTCCTAAATCTTTTAACCATTGCAATGTCAACATTGATACATATACTGCAAATACTGGAGGCGTATTAAACATACTTTCTTTAGCTATATGTATTTGATAATCGAGCATTGAAGGAATTTGACGACCTGTTTTTCCTAAAATTGTATCTTTAACAATTACCAATGTTGCCCCTGCAGGTCCCATATTTTTTTGCGCTCCTGCATATATCAAATCAAATTTAGCAATATCTACTTGACGCGAAAAAATATCAGAACTCATATCGCAAACTAGCAATCTATCAGTTTTTGGAA
This sequence comes from Flavobacteriaceae bacterium, assembly GCA_021647835.1. Classification (GTDB taxonomy): domain Bacteria; phylum Bacteroidota; class Bacteroidia; order Flavobacteriales; family Flavobacteriaceae; genus Urechidicola. The sequence goes on from JAKITY010000005.1 coordinate 10,899, forward strand.
AACCTTTTAATTGTGTTCCGTAAATAGTGTTATTGCTTGTTATATGTAGATAATCTACGTCCGAAGGAACGGTATATCCTTTAGGAATATAATTGTATCCTTTCTCTTTTGATGACGCTACAACGTTAACTTCACCAAATAATTTAGCCTCTTTTAATGCTTTTGAACTCCAAGTTCCAGTATCTAAATATGCTGCTTTTCCATCAATTTTCATCAAGTTGTACGAAGCCATTAAGAATTGCATACTTGCGCCTCCTTGTAAGAACAAAACGGAATACCCTTTTGGTAAACCTAGTAATTCTTTGACAAGACTAACCGCTTTGTCCATTACTTCTACAAAAGGTTTGCTTCTGTGCGAAATTTCAATCAACGATAGGGAATCATCATTAAAATTAAGAATGGCATCTGATGCTTGTTTCAATACTTTTTGTGGTAAAATACACGGACCTGCACTAAAATTATGTTTTTTCATTTTTTAGAATAAAATTTAAAAGCAAATTTCATTAATTAAAAGTAATTAATTACTACAAAATCAATAAATTATTTATGATTTTTCAACACTTTTTTAAAGGTTGTTTATAAAGTTGATGGTATCAATTTCATCTGCATAATCCCATAGGTTTGGAGTTTGAGTTTTGCCAAATTCTACTATGTTTTTCAGATTGATGTTTCCTACGATACATTGAATTTTATCAGTATCGTTTTTAAGTTTTTCTGTCAATTTTTTTTCGGATTCATAATACTCATAAAACAACGTAGCAATAGGCGAGGAGTAACTTGAGTCTTCTTTAAGCATCAAGAATCCATTTTCTTGAAGTTTGAACAAACTCATTAAATACACAGCCTTATTATAATCATAATTGTTTTGATATTTATTATAGTTGATAATATCACCATATTTAAAAATGGACTTAAATAATTTGTCAAAATTATAACCTTTTGGGACAAACAGTTTAGAAACACTTCTACATCCTAATCCAAAATATCTAAAAATATCTTCACCTAAACCATTTAATTCCTCTTCAGTTTCGTTTCCTGTCAATATTGCTGTAGAATTTCTGTTTTTTCTGATGATACTTGGATATTTTCCAAAGTAATATTCAAAATAGCGCGCAGTATTGTTACTTCCTGTTGCTATTACTGCATCAAAATTGGATAGTTCTTTATCTGTAAATGATATTTTACCGTTGAAATCAGGTTCAACGTGTTCTAAATATTTGGCAATTAGTGGTAAGAAAAACTTGTCATTTGATGATAGTTTCACAAGTACATTATTTCCAGTAATTAAAACCGATAAAAAGTCGTGAAACCCAACAACCGGAATATTTCCAGCCATAATAATGGCAATTGTTTTAGAAGTGTCATCAGAAAAAGAGTAACTTGAAGTCCATTTTTCAAGGTTTCTTTTTGAAAGTGATTTTCCCCAATTTTCAAGAGAAAAAAGTACATTTTCATCGGTAAACCAACCGTTGTATTCTTTTGCTCGTTTTATTTGAGTTTTAAATATATCGAAAAATAAATCATTATGTAAAATATTTTCTTTTTTACTGATGTTATTAATAGAAAATTGACTTAAAAAGTCGCCTAATTTCACAAATGCTGATATTCTATTTTCTAATGTCATTTTTTAAAACTTTTGCCGTATTTTTGCAGCAAATTTAATGCAATAAAAAACAATGGCAATAATAATAACAGATGAATGTATAAATTGCGGTGCTTGCGAGCCTGAATGTCCAAACAATGCAATTTATGAAGGTGCTGAAGATTGGAAGTATTCTGAAGGAACATCTTTAAAAGGAAAAGTTGTGTTGCCAAACGGAAAAACGGTAAATGCAGATGATGCACAAGAACCTGTTGATGATGAAGTGTATTTTATTGTTCCTGATAAGTGTACAGAGTGTAAAGGTTTTCATGATGAGCCTCAATGTGCTGCTGTATGTCCTGTTGATTGCTGTATTCCTGATGAAGATGTTGTAGAAACGGAAGAGGAATTATTAGGAAAACAGGCATTTATGCATAAAGATTAGATTTTCTTTTAACTTAATTTTAAACCTTTTCTAAATATTTCTGTCATAGTATAAAATCTATAAAGACAGGAATTATGAAGAAGTCAATTTTACTTTTAATCGTATTTGTATTCGCATTTAGTTTACAGTCTTGTGTAGTTCACACAAAACCAGTACATAACAACTATCAGGTAACAAAAGTTGTGTATATAAAACACGCTCCTAAGTATTATAAAATAGTTGCTATAAAAGGTAAGCGTTACTATTTTTGGAATGGAAAGTATCACCGAAAAACGAGAAATGGATATATAATTGTGAAGGTTTAGTTTAAGATTTTACATAACTTTTTCATTCCAATTGTTGCTTTTTCTGCAATAATAGTTAGATTTTTAAACTGGTTTTTAGAAACACTTGGTTTCGGATCAATAAAATAAATTGGAATTCCACTTTTGATAGTATAAATCAAGTTTGCCGCAGGATACACTTGCATAGAAGTACCAATAATAATAATTATATCAGCAGTTCGAGTAATTTCTTCGGCAAGAGTTAAATTAGGTACTGCTTCTCCAAACCACACAATATGCGGTCGTAACTGTGAGTCTTTTTTGCAATTATCATCTAAATTTAAATCTTTATCCCAATTATAAACGAGACTTTCATCAGCTGTACTTCTCACTTTTCGTAATTCACCATGTAAATGCAGTACATTGTTACTTCCAGCACGTTCATGTAAATCATCAACATTTTGAGTAATAATTTGTACATCATAGTTTTCTTCTAAAGAGCGGAGTAAGTAATGTGCTTTATTTGGTTTTACTTCAAATAATTGTTTTCGTCTTTGATTATAAAAATCAAGAACTAATTCAGTGTTTTTATTCCAGCCTTTAGGAGTTGCAACTTCCATAACATCATGACCTTCCCACAATCCATCAGCATCTCTAAAAGTTTTAATTCCAGATTCTGCACTTATTCCAGCACCAGTTAGAACAACAATTTGTTTTTTATTCATAAGTAATATATTTCCTCTCTAAATATATAATTAAATTTAAAATGATACACTATATTTGCACCTCAAAATTTATTAGTAATGAAACGAGCATGTTAAAAATTTTTATCACACAAGAAAATTATTAATGGCGAACAGCATATGACCGATAAAAAACAGTAAATATAAACATATGAAAGCAGGAATTGTAGGATTACCAAATGTAGGAAAATCAACCTTATTTAATTGTTTATCAAACGCAAAAGCACAAAGTGCAAACTTTCCGTTTTGTACTATCGAACCTAATATTGGAGTTGTAAATGTTCCAGATTCTCGATTAGGAAAATTAGAAAAACTGGTAAACCCAGAGCGTGTGCTGCCTGCAACTGTTGAGATTGTTGATATTGCTGGTTTGGTAAAAGGAGCAAGTAAAGGAGAAGGTCTTGGAAATAAGTTTTTAGGAAATATTCGTGAAACAGATGCTATTATTCATGTATTGCGTTGTTTTGATAATGATAATATTGTGCATGTTGAAGAAAATATAGATCCTGTAAGAGATAAGGGAATTATTGATGTTGAGTTGCAATTAAAAGATATGGAGGCCATAGAAAAGCGTCTTGAAAAAACGAAAAAAGCAGCAAGAACCGGAGATAAATCAGCACAAAAAGAATTTGATACTTTAACGAAGGTTGCGCAAGGGTTAGAAGGATTTAATTCTGTGAGATCAATAGATTTAACAGATGAGGAACGTGAATTGTTAAAACCAATGCAATTATTGACAGATAAACCTATTTTATATGTTTGTAATGTTGATGATGTAGCAGCAGTTAAAGGAAATGCGTATGTAGATGCTGTAAAAGAAGCAGTAAAAGATGAAGATGCAGAAGTAATTATTTTGGCAGTTGCAACAGAAGCAGATATTGTTGAATTAGAAGAGTACGAAGAGCGACAAATGTTCTTAGAAGATTTAGGCTTGGAAGAGCCTGGAGCATCAAAGTTAATTCGCGCAGCATATAAATTATTAAACTTACAAACATATTTTACAGCAGGAGTTAAAGAAGTTCGTGCTTGGACGATACATGTTGGAGACACTGCGCCACAAGCAGCAGGAGTTATCCATACCGATTTTGAAAAAGGATTTATCCGTGCAGAAGTTATAAAATACGAAGATTTTGTTAATTACGGAAGTGAGACCAAAGTACGTGAAGCAGGAAAATTAGGCGTTGAAGGGAAAGAATATATCGTACAAGATGGTGATATGATGAATTTCCGTTTTAATGTGTAAACCTAAAAAAAAATCTTTATCTCTTGTTAATAACTAATTAAAAAGAGTATTTCTTTTTTTCAGTCTAAATAGTATTTTAGCATTCCCACAATACTTATTCAGATAGATGGCTCAAGAAACAAAATATACCGAAGATAATATACGTTCATTAGACTGGAAGGAGCATATCCGTATGCGTCCAGGAATGTATATTGGTAAGTTAGGAGACGGCTCTTCTCCTGATGACGGGATCTACATTTTAATTAAAGAAGTTCTTGACAACTCTATTGATGAGTATGTAATGGGCGCAGGAAAAACCATTGAAATTTCGGTAAAAGAAACTTCTGTAACTATTCGTGATTATGGTCGTGGAATTCCACTTGGAAAAGTTGTAGATGTTGTTTCTAAGATGAATACAGGAGGGAAATACGACTCCAAAGCTTTCAAAAAATCTGTTGGATTAAACGGAGTTGGTACTAAAGCAGTAAACGCACTTTCGTCATTTTTTAAAGTACAATCTGTTCGCGATAACAAAACTACTTTTGCAGAATTTGAGCGAGGAAACCTTACCAATACTCCTGAAATTGAAGAATCATCACTTAGAAAAGGAACAAAAGTAACTTTTACTCCTGATACAGAAATATTTACTAAATATAAATTCAGAAGTGAATATATCATCAAAATGATTAAAAATTATGTGTATCTAAACACAGGATTGACAATTATTTTTAATGGTGAAAAGTATTTTTCTGAAAACGGATTGAAAGATTTATTAGACGAAAATATTGCTGATGAATCTAAACTTTTTTCAACAATTCATTTGATGGAAGAAGATATTGAACTTGCATTAACTTATAGTAAAGCACAGTATAGCGAAGAATACCATTCGTTTGTAAATGGTCAACATACAACACAAGGAGGAACGCATCAAAACGCATATAGAGAAGCCGTTGTAAAGACAATTCGTGATTTTTTTGGAAAGAATTATGATGCTTCAGATGTGCGGAAATCAATAGTTACAGCAATCAGTATCAAAGTAATGGAACCTGTTTTTGAAAGCCAGACAAAAACAAAACTAGGTTCAACTGAAATGGGTGGCGGTTTGCCAACAGTTAGAACATTTATCAATGATTTCGTAAAACGAAGATTAGATAATTATTTGCATAGAAATCCGCCTGTTGCAGATAAAATTCAGAAAAAAATAATTCAAGCAGAAAAAGAGCGTAAAGAATTATCAGGAATACGTAAATTGGCTAGAGATAGAGCAAAAAAAGCAAGTCTTCATAATAAAAAACTAAGAGATTGTAGAGTTCACCTTGGCGATATGAAAAAAGACAATCGTTTAGATACAACCTTATTTATTACCGAAGGAGATTCGGCAAGTGGTTCTATTACAAAGTCGAGAAATGTAAACACACAAGCTGTTTTTAGTTTGAAAGGGAAACCGTTGAATTCGTATGGATTAAGTAAGAAAATAGTGTATGAAAATGAAGAATTTAATCTCTTGCAATCTGCATTAAATATTGAAGATGGAATAGAAAACTTACGTTACAACAACATTGTAATAGCAACAGATGCCGATGTTGATGGTATGCATATCCGTTTATTATTGATTACTTTCTTCTTACAATTTTTTCCAGAACTAATTAAAAATGGACATCTATATATACTTGAAACTCCGCTATTTAGAGTGCGTGATAAAAAAGATACTTTTTATTGTTATTCAGAGCAAGAACGTAGAGATGCAATACGAAAATTAAGAGGAAAACCAGAAATAACACGATTTAAAGGATTAGGAGAAATCAGTCCAGATGAATTTGTTCATTTTATAGGAAAAGATATTCGTTTAGATCCTGTAATGTTAGATAAAGAAACACCTATTTCAGAAATGCTAAGTTTCTATATGGGGAAAAATACGCCTGATAGACAGAAATTTATCATTGAAAACCTCAAAGTTGAACAAGATTTAGTTGAAGAAGATATATGATAGAAGAAGAAAACGAAGAACTACACAATGAAGAGTTGCATAACAGCGATGATTCATCAACAGAAACCATAACGAGAGTTACAGGAATGTACAAAGAGTGGTTTTTAGATTATGCCTCTTATGTAATCTTAGAGCGTGCCGTTCCAGCAATTGACGATGGTTTTAAGCCAGTGCAACGTAGAATTATGCATTCTATGAAAGACTTAGATGATGGTAGATATAACAAAGTAGCAAATATAGTTGGTCATACAATGCAGTATCATCCTCATGGTGATGCGAGTATTGGTGATGCAATGGTGCAAATCGGTCAAAAAGAATTATTGATTGATATGCAAGGGAATTGGGGAAATACACTCACAGGAGATCGCGCTGCAGCATCAAGATATATTGAGGCACGTTTGTCAAAATTTGCACTCGAAGTTGTTTTTAATCCGAAAACAACAGAATGGAAAATGTCGTATGATGGACGCAGAAAAGAACCTATAGATTTACCCGTAAAATTTCCGTTATTATTAACGCAAGGTGCTGAAGGTATTGCTGTTGGACTTTCAACCAAAGTATTACCTCACAATTTTAATGAATTGATTGACGCTTCTATAAAAATATTAAAAGGACGTAGCTTTACGATTGTGCCAGATTTTTTAAACGGTGGAATTGCTGATGTTTCTAATTATAATGACGGTAAACGAGGAGGAAAAGTTAGAGTAAGAGCAAAAATATCGCAATACGATAAAAAGACCTTAGTTATTACTGAAATCCCGTTCGGAACAACTACAACTTCATTGATAGATTCTATCCTAAAAGCAAACGACAAAGGGAAAATCAGAATTAAAAAAATTGAAGATAATACCGCCTCAACCGTAGAAATTTTAGTGCATTTACCAGCAGGAATTTCTCCTGATAAAAGTATTGATGCTTTATATGCGTTTACCAATTGTGAGAGCTCTATTTCTCCTTTAGGATGTATTATTGAAGATAATAAACCGATTTTTACAGGTGTTTCTGAGATGCTAAAACACTCAACACAGCATACCGTTGATTTATTGAAACAAGAACTAGAAATTCAATTAGATGAACTTGAGAATCAATGGCATTTTTCTTCGTTAGAGCGTATTTTTATTGAGAATAGAATATATCGTGATATTGAAGAAGTAGAAACTTGGGAAGGTGTTATAAAAGCAATTGATGAAGGTTTGAAACCACACATTAAGCATTTAAAACGCCCTGTTGTTGAAGAAGATATTGTTCGACTAACAGAAATTAGAATAAAGAAAATCTCAAAATTCGATATTGACAAAGCAAAGCAACATATAGAAAGCATTGAAGACAAAATTGAGACTGTAAAAGATAGCCTGAATAATTTAGTTGATTTTGCAATTGATTATTTTAAAAACCTAAAAGCAAAATATGGCAAAGGGCGTGAGCGCAAAACTGAATTGAGAATTTTTGATGATATTGTTGCTTCAAAAGTTGTGATGCGTAACGCTAAACTCTATGTAAATCGTGAAGAAGGATTTATAGGTACATCACTTAGAAAAGATGAATATGTAACCGATTGTGCCGATATTGATAATGTAATTGTATTTAGAAAAGACGGTAAAATGATGATTACCAAAGTCGATTCAAAAACATTTGTTGGAAAAGATATTATTCACGTAGCAATCTTTAAAAAAGGTGATAAACGTACTGTTTACAATATGATTTATCGCGATGGGAAAGGTGGAGCATCACTAATGAAGCGCTTTAACGTTACTTCGATTACAAGAGATAAAGAGTATGATTTAACTGCAGGTAACAAAGGTTCTGTTGTGCATTACTTTACAGCAAATCCTAACGGCGAAGCAGAAATAGTGACTATTTATCTTCGTGCAGTTGGAAGTATTAAAAAATTAAAATGGGATTTAGATTTTTCTGAATTATTGATTAAAGGTCGTGGCTCAAAAGGAAATAGATTGACAAAACATGCTGTCAAGAAAATTGAACTAAAAGAGAAAGGAATATCAACCTTAAAACCACGTAAAATTTGGTTTGACGATACTGTACAGCGTCTTAATGTTGATAATCGTGGAGAATTGCTTGGAGAATTTACACCTGAAGATAGACTCTTGATTATCAATCAAAAAGGAATGGTGAAAACGATTTCTCCAGAACTGACGACACATTTTGGTGATGATATGATAGTCCTTGAAAAATGGATTCCAAACAAGCCAATTTCAGCAATTTATTTTGATGGGGAAAAAGAGCGTTATTATGTAAAACGTTTTATGATAGATAATCCTAATAAAGAAGAATACTTTATTTCTGAGCATTCTAAATCGCAATTAGAATTAGTAGCTACTGATTTTAGACCAATGGCTGAAGTTGTGTTCTCTAAACGAAGTTTAGATAATATAGAGATAAATTTAGAAGAATTTATTGCTATAAAAGGCATCAAATCTCTTGGAAATCAATTGACTATCGAAAAGATAAAACAAGTTAATTTATTAGAATCATTACCTTATGAAGCGCCTGAAATTGAAGAAGTTGAGGTTGTAGAAGAAGAAGAAATTGTAGAAAATGATACAAAAGAATTAGAATTGGAAGTTCCAAAAATTGTAAAGAAAGAAATTCCAGTAGAAAAGATAACCTCAATAATTGATGATAATAAAAAACTGCCAATTATTAAGCCAAAAAAGAAGAATGAAGGAGAAGATCCTGATCAAATAACGCTGTTCTAAGATGAGTTTTAAATTTCCAACATATAATTTAGATAACTTTTTAAATATCACACTATTTATTGTTTTTACATTTTTTATTACTTGGATACTTTCAAGAATAGTTAGATTTATTATTCTTAGAATAATAAAAAAGAGAAATTTAAGTAGAACGAGAGATTATAGTACTACAAGTCTTAAATTTTTGATGAATTCTGTTAAGTTTTTTGCAGGAATTATTGCCCTTTTGGTAATTATTTTCACAATACCAATTCTTAGAGATAAAGCAGGAATTATTTTTTCTGGAGCAGGAATTTTAGCAGCAATCATTGGTTTTGCTGCTCAAGCAGCAATTTCTAATTTAATTGCAGGTGCATTTATCGTTATCTTCAAACCATTTAGAGTTGGTGATTTTATTCGATTAGATGACTTTAGAGTTGGTATTGTTGAAGACATTACTTTGCGTCATACGGTAATTAATAATTTTGAAAACAAACGACTGATTATTCCAAATTCTGTCATCAGTACAGAATCCGTTTTAAACCATACAATTGAAGATTCAAAAGTGCTGAGTTTTAATAATTTTAATATTGGATTATATGCTGATATAAATTTGGCTCGAAAGATTATTCAAGAAGAAATTAAAAAACTAAATTACACAATCGATAATCCTGAAAGTGAAATCTCGAAGGACAAAAACAATGCAGATGTACGATTTATTTCTGCTGATGAAAATAAAATTTTATTGCGTGCTTATGTTTGGATGAGCGAGCCCTTTGAAGAATATAGAAATAGAGCTATTCTCTTTGAAAATGTACACAAACGCTTTATTACTGAAGGTGTTGAAATGCCAAAATCAATGCACAGAATTTATAGAAATTAATACAATATTGTCATTCCTGCGAAGGCAGGAATCCATAGTAAGTTATAGTTAAAACCTAATTTTGTTACCATGAAAAAATACATTTCCATTTTATTGCTGATATTCACAATTTCAGCATTTTCGCAAGTGAATAATAAATCAGATTTGACAATTGATCAAATTATGCAAGCAGAAAAATTTGTTGGTTATTCTCCAACTAATATTTTCTGGAGCGATGACAGCAAAACCATCTATTTTGATTGGAACCCAGAGTTAAAACCTATTACTTCTTTGTATAAGTATTCTATTGACACAAAGAAAGTTAGTTCTGTTTCTGTAAATGAAGAAATGAAATTAAATCAAAGTTATGATGAAGATATTTCTAACGATAAATCGAAAAAAGTATTCATTAAAAATGGAGATATTTATTTGCACAATTACATCACAAATCAAACAAAAAATTTGATTACAACCTTTAGTGAACGTGAATCAAATGTTTCTTTTTCTACGGATACTCAAACTATTGTTTTTCAAAAGGATGAGAATTTATTTTCATTTGATTTAAAAAACGGCACAACAAAGCAAATCACAAACATAAAATCAGGAAGCGATAGTTCTTCTAAAAAGACAGATAATAAACAAGATGCTTGGCTAAGACAGCAGCAATTAGACTTATTTGAAGTTTTGCGTGATAGAAAAGAGCGTAAAGATTTACAGAAAGAGCATTCAGAAAAACTAAAAGTTGAAAAGCCAAAAACTATTTTCTTAAAAGGAAAATCAATTTCGAATCTTAGATTGAGTAAAAACGGTCGATTTGTGAGTTATAAACTATCAGATTATCCAAAAAATAAACGCACAACGATGCCACATTTTGTTACAGAATCTGGTTATGTTGAAGATCAAAACACAAGACCTAAAGTAGGAGAGAAGCGCGCAAGTCATGAATTATGGGTATTTGATGTGAAGAGAGATTCTGCATATCAAGTTGATATATCTTCGTTGAGTGGTATTTATAACAAACCATTTTTTTTAAAGGATTACGATAAAGATTTCACTTTAAAATATGACAAACCAAAAGGCGTAAATTTCTTTGCAGCAAACAATAATTTTGATGATACAGACGCTGTTTTAGAAATTCGATCAGATGATAATAAAGACCGTTGGTTTGCAAAAATAGATTTTGAAAACGGAAAATTAATAGAAGTAAATCATCAACACGATGAAGCGTGGATTGGCGGTCCTGGAATTCCTTGGTGGAACGGCGGAGCAAATTACGGTTGGTTAGACAATGATAACATTTGGTATCATTCAGAAAAAACAGGGTTCTCACATATCTATAAAACCAATATTAATTCTAAGAAAGAAAAAGTCTTAACCAAGGGAAATTGGGAAGTACATGATGCAGTTTTATCAAATGATAAAAAGTCGTTATTCCTTACAACCAATCAAGACAATACAGGAGAACGTCAGTTATATAAACTGAATTTAAAGAGTCGTAAAAGCGTAAAACTAACGAATCAAATTGGAAATAATGAGGTTACTATTTCGCCTGATGAAAAGCATTTTGCTATTCGTCAATCGTTTAGTAATAAGCCTTGGGAATTGTATTTATTAGAAAACAAAAACGGAGCAAAAGAAACTCAGTTAACACATTCAACAACATTAGACTTTAAAAAATACGATTGGAGAATTCCGCAGAATATCCAATTTAAAGCGTCTGATGGAATAGATGTAACGGCTCGTTTATACACGCCAAAAGGAGGCTCGAACGGAAAACCAGCAGTTGTGTTTGTGCATGGTGCAGGATATTTACAAAATGCACATAAATGGTGGAGCACTTACTTTAGAGAGTATATGTTTAATAACTTTTTGGTGGATAATGGTTACACTGTTTTAGATATAGATTATAGAGCGAGTAAGGGTTATGGACGTGATTACAGAACCGCAATTTATCGACACATGGGCGGAAAAGATTTGTCTGATCATGTAGATGGTGTCAACTATTTAGTAAAAGAATTAGGTGTTGATAAAAACAATGTTGGAATTTATGGAGGTTCTTATGGTGGATTTATCTCAATAATGGCATTATTTAACGCTCCAGAAACCTTTAAGAGTGGAGCAGCAGTTCGTTCTGTAACAGATTGGGCGCATTATAACCATGCTTACACATCTAATATTTTAAATACTCCTGTAACTGATTCTGTTGCGTTTCAAAAGAGCTCGCCAATAAATTTTGCTGAAGGTTTTGAAGGAAACTTACTAATGCTTCACGGAATGGTTGATGACAATGTGCATTTTCAAGATGTTGTACGATTAACGCAAAAGTTAATTGAACTAAAGAAAGAAAATTGGGAAATGGCACTATATCCTGTGGAAAGGCACAGTTTTATTGAACCAAGTTCTTGGGCGGATGAATATAAACGTATTTTTAAATTGTTTGAGAGTACTTTGAAGGAAGGTAATTAATAATATAGTATATTTATCAAAAATAAATTTCATGAAAAATGTAAAATACTTCTTTCTAATTTTAATTTGTGGACTAACAATAAACTGTACAAATAATAATGATGCAAATGTCGTTTCTGAAAACGATTTTATTGGATATTGGCTTCTATCTTCTGCTGAATCAAGTAGATTGATTGATTATAATTATGATGGAGTCAAAAATATGGATATTGTTGATGATTTCGATTGCCTTTTTATTGAATTAATTTTAAATGAAGACTATTCTTTTTCAAGAGTACAAGATGATAGATTAATTATAAATAGTACTATTATTTGTAATGAAAGCCGTATTGAAGGTGTTTGGAGTGTTGATTTTCAAACAAATAAAATAATATTTGAATATGGTAATGATATCATATCAAATGATTATTATTTCGCTTTAAATAATACAAAATTAATAATAGAAGAAACGTTTGATGATGGTGAAGGAGATTTTATGGCGAAACTAAAATTTACAATGCAAGGTGAATAATTTTATTAATTTTTTATCTTCAACACATCAACACTATCAACAAAACAATAACACAAACTTGTCATTCCTGCGAAGGCAGGAATCCATACAGAATTGAGTCTAGATTCCTGCCTTCGCAGGAATGACAGAACCTATATAAATACTCTCACTCCATCCTCTCAAAAAACACCAATTCATAATCTTCCATTAATTCTGGATGCGTAATCTTGATAATATCTTTCAACACCAAATCAGGTCGAGTTGGAGCCAATTCATAGTAAATAACGCCTCCAGTTTCCCCTTTTTTATTAGCAAATGTATAGAGTTCGCCGTTTTCAAAAGCCTTAAACTGTTTGTAGTGTTCACTTGCACTGAGCATTTGTTCTTTTGTTGAAAAATATCCTGGAGCAAGCCATAAATCGGCATTCTGTGCTTTGTCGAGTACGTTTTCAAAATTCAACTGCAAACTTCCTTTTCCTTTCGTGCTTTTCCATAAGTAGTTTGTGTTTGCATCGTTTAAGAATTGCGCAACAAAACTCTCTCCTGCAGGTAAGTTCCATACATCTTTAAACATCGCTCCAGATAAAATTGTTGGTTTGTTTTTTCCTTCAAATGCTATTTTTTTAGCGATATTATACTGATTCTCTATTGACTTAAAAATAGAATCTGCTTTTTGTTCTTTGTCAAATAATACACCAAAGAATTTAATCCATTCTGCTCTTCCTAAAGGAGTTTCTTCGAGCCAATCTCCATTATAAATTACAGGAATTCCAGCATTTTCAGCAGTTGTAAGTGACTTATTACTACCGTTTACTGAAAAACCGATGACAACATCAGGATTCAAATCAATCAAAATTTCGGTATTTAGATTAGCATCCATTCCTAATTCTTTAATATTACCGTTGTCTATTAGTTTTCTTGTCTTTTCAGAGGAAACGTATTTTGTGTTTGGAAACCCAACTAAAGTATGCTCAACTCCAAGTAATTCGAGCATTGCTATATGTGTTGTGCTTGTAACTACAATATTTTTTATCGGAATTTGAATGGTTTTATCTGTTTCAGAAAATTGAGAAAGGTCTGTTCCCTTTGTAAGTAAAATATATTCTAAAGGTTGTTTTGAGTCTTTATAAGGTAATTTAATTATTAACTTTTTATAATCATTAAATAACTGTATTTCAAATTCTTGAGCATGCTTATTTAAAGTATTGTAACCGGTCAATTTTACTTCTTTATTCACTTCACTTTTGCAAGACATCAGCAATAAAAAAGAAATTAAAAAGAGTATATTTTTTGTTATTTTCATATTGATAAAATAGAAGTTTCGAAGATATAAAATTCTTAATTATTTATTATAAATATATCAGAAAGATATATACATTTGCAACGAATTTGGTTTTCAATTCTATAAACATTAGAAATGAAATTAAAAGGGAATTTGGTGTAAATCCAAAACTGTTCCCGCAACTGTAAGTTCAGTCAGCCGTTGGTTGGCGCTTGCTTCAATCTAAAACCACTGTGCAAACGGGAAGGTAGAAAGCAAGACACGAGTCAGGAGACCTGCCATAATCATTGAGTAACAGACTTTCGGGAAGAAAAGTTAGGTTATAGAAATTCTATATCCAAATTTTCCACCTGGTTTTATCAATCAAAAGGCAAAAGTCTTTAAAATTATTAAAATGAAAAAAATCAGTATTAAACTAAGTATTTTAGCAGTACTATTAACTGCAAATGTTGCTTTTTCACAAGAGCAAAAAGAAGAGAAAGTAGAACAACTCGATGAAGTTGTGCTTTCTGACACAAAATTTGAATTAAAAAAAGAACATTCAGGTAAAATTATCTACAAAATTACTCAAAAAGACATTGAACAAAATGCAGGAAAATCAGTAATTGATTTACTTGATAATATTGCAGGTGTTGAAATTAGTGGAAATAACAATGCAAAAGGAACAAACCTTGGATTGTACTTTAGAGGCGGACGTTCGCGTCAAGTAGCAGTGTTAATTGACGGAGTTTTGGTGAGTGATCCTACGGGAATTGCATCCGTTTATAATCTGAATTTAATTGATATTAACCAAATAGAATCTATTGAAATTTTAAAAGGTTCGTCAAGTACTTTATATGGCTCTGGTGCTGCAACAGGAGTTATTAATATTATTCTTAAAAAAGCATCAAAAAAACCTATTTCATTGAATTATTCAGCAAGTATTGGCACAAACGACACGCAGAAAAATAGAAAAGGGAACTTTGATGAGATTAACCAAAATGTAGGTCTTAGAGGAACTTTAAACAAATTTAATTATATTGCAACTTACGGTATTTCTACATCAAATGGTATGTCTGCTGCAAGCGATGTAAATTCTGCAACATCTTTTGAAAAAGATGATTTTAATAGCAGTAACGGCTTGATAAAATTAGGCTATGCTGTAAATGACAAACTATCGTTTGAGGCATTTGGAAACTATAATCGATATGAGTATGATTATGACACAGGAAGTTATGCCGATTCTGACATCAATAATGGATATGAGAAAGAGGTAAAACATGGTTTAAAAGCGAATTTCTCATACAATAAAGGAGAATTGATCGTTATTGGTTCTGCAAGTAATCTCAAAAGAGGATTTGATAGTTTTAACAGTTTTGGAGGAACTACTGATAGTTACTTATATGAAGGAAAAAGTTTGTCTGCTGAAATTGTAAACAAATATACTCTTAATAACGAGTTTCACGTAATTGTAGGACTAAATTACCAAGATTTTGACAACCAAACCAATACTCCTTTTGGAAATATTGATAGCGATATTGCAAAATACACAACGACTGATTCTTATGTAAGTATTGTTTATACAGGCAAAAATGGCTTGAACGTAAATGCAGGAGTTCGTTTAAATAACCATTCTGAATACGGAGATCATTTTGTGTATCATGTAAACCCTTCTTACAATATTTTATCTTCGGATGATGCCAAAGTAAAGGTTTTAGCATCATATTCTACTGCATTTATTGCGCCAAGTACATACCAATTATTCTCAAGTTTTGGGAATTTAGACTTGAATCCAGAAGAAAATACAACAATCGAAGCTGGTTTTGACGCATCGTATAAAAAATGGCTAGAAGTGAGTTCAGTATTCTTTTATAGAGATGAAGAAAATAAGGTAATCTTTAATTTTGATCCAATTACATTTGTAAGTCAGTATGGAAATGCTGAGGGAAAATCGAACGCAAAAGGAGTAGAAACAGCAGTTCGCATAAAACCAATAGATAAAGTTACTGTGAATTTATCACATACGTTTACGCATAAAAGTGAAGACTTCAATTACATCCCAAAAAATAAAATTGTTGCAAATATTGTTGCAACACCTTTTAAAAATTCTACATTTTCTGTGACTTTTAAAAATTTGAGTGATAGAAATGCTTCTTATTATGATGCTACAATATTCTCTGTTATTGATACAACAATGAAATCATATAGTTTGGTAGATTTTTCCGCAAGTTATAAATTGATTAAACATTTGACTGTTTTTGGTTCGTTAGACAATGCTTTTAATGAAAATTATGAAGATGTTTACGGGTTTTCAACACGAGGAAGAAATATTAAACTTGGAATCAAGTTAAACTTTTAATTCTGTTTTTTTATAGTTAGTAACGAAAGTGTCTGATATACTTTATTATTTCAGACGCTTTTTCATTTAAAATAAACTCTTAACTTCTTCCTTAATAAAGGTCAATCCAGTTGTAGAAGGAGGATTTCCATCAATCATACGCTGTAAAATGGCCTCTCGTAAGTCTTGTGCAGATTTTATACTTGTATTTTCAGCAGTTTTTTTAATAATATGAGTTGTCGCATTTTTTGCTGTGATTAATACGCTCCAACATTCTTCAGAAATATAAATTTGTTGTGCTAAATTGTGTTCAAATTCCTGTTCTACACTTTGCACTAATTTATGCATGTATAATTCTTTACCATCATCAGTTGGAGTAACTCGAACTAATAATTTTGCAGGATTTATGCGTTCCATAAACAAGGTCATGCGTTCGTATGCCTGTAATCTAACAGCAAGTAGTTGTTTTTTATCCTCTTTTAATAATTTAAAATTTTTGCGATTCACTTCTTCTTTAAATTGTGATAAAAAAAAATAATAAGCAACTGCTCCAGTAACTATTGATGGGATTGTATAAGATAGTATTTCTATGATTTTAGTTGTATTCATTTATAATTTTTATGTTATGATTAATGCGAAATTACGTCAATTCGAGTGGTTTTTCGTAAAGAAATGGAGAAAAATTGTGTCGAGAATAGTAATTATAGCTAGAAAATGTTCTCGATACAAAATTTTTATCAAAATTTCACTCAACCTGACGTATGATATTAAGACACAACGAGTATTTAATTAGATACTTCTGTGATTTGTTCCGCAAAATTATATTTACGAGAGATTAATATTTCAACATTTCTTTTAAAATGAAAATAATTATTTAGGAGTTAATATTATGAAAATGATTAAATTAACATTAGTCATGTAACATTTGTTACAGAGATATAAGACTATATTCTCTATGTTTGAAGAAATTCACAAAAAACTAACTTAAATTATTTCTTATGAAAAACACTTTTTTAAAGTTATTCACCTTACTATTTTCAACAATATTATTTGCACAAGCAGGACATATTATGCAAGGAGTTGGTGCCGTAAACATGTCTATGGGAGGAGCCTCCACAGCGCAACCATTAGATATTTCAGGAGCATTACAATGGAATCCTGCGTCAATTTCTACATTTGATAGCAAAATCATGAAATTAGACATTGGTTTATTCTTTTCATCTCCAACTTTATCATCATTCTTACCTGCAGATATGTTAGGTCCTGGAGCACCTCCAGTTAGTGGAATCACAGAAGACGATAGAGGTGCATCTCCAATGCCAGCATTTGCAATAGTTTGGGGAAAAGAAGATAGTAAACACACTTTTGGAGCATCTGCTTTTGGAATTAGTGGTTTTGGAGTTACTTTTCCTGAAGAAGCAAACAATCCATTTAGCGGGACTTTTAACCCTGCAACAAATTCAAATCCAATAAATTATCCTCAAGCAGCAAATGGTTTTGGTCATATTGAATCTGACTATTTGTTATTGCAAATTGGTTTTACTTGGGCTTATGAACTTTCAGACAAGTTTTCTGTCGGGATAGAGCCAACATTTAATTATGCAGCGTTAGAATTAGCACCAAACCCAACAGCCAACCCAAATGCTGCGGGATACCCAAAATCTAATAAAGCAACCGCAACAGGTGTTGGAGCACAAATAGGATTATTCTATGATTCTGGAAATGGTTTTAAAGCAGGAGCATCTTATAAAACACCACAATCATTTAGTGATTTTGAATTTGAAAACACACATTTAGACGCATCTGAATCTACAAATAATTTTAATATGGATTATCCAGCGATATTATCATTTGGTTTAGGATATTCAAAGAAAGATTTTGATTTGGCATTAGATTATAGAATGGTAGATTATGAAAATACAGATGGTTTTGCTGAATCAGGATGGACGCCAACGGCTTCTGTTGCAGGATTTGGATGGCAAAACATGAACATTCTATCTGCAGGAATTCAATACAAAGGAATTGACAAACTACCTTTGAGAGTTGGATACACATATAGCTCAAACCCTATAAAAGATGAATTAGCATTTTTTAGTGTTTCAGCAACTGCTGTAATTGAAAACGCATATCAATTCGGACTTAGTTATGAACTTTCTGATAACTTTACTTTAGATGCAGTATATCATCACGGTAGTAGCAATGGAGCGACTTCTGGTCAATTATTAAGTCCTTTAGCAATCACACCAAGCAATCCTTTAGGTGCTTTGCCTGGAACTTCTGTTTCTTATGAAATGACTACAGATTTAATAATGTTCGGACTAAGTTATACTTTTAATAAAAAAGAAGCAAAAGATTAATCAATTCTTTTCTCACTAAAATATGAAGGCGATTTCTTTAATTAGAGGTCGCTTTTTTTGTGGATAACTAATTCAATTTTTATTGTTTCAATGTAAATCACATTGTATTTTTGAAATCTAATTAAATCATAAATTGTCAAATTACCTAAACGAACTTAACGAAGCACAAAAAGCAGCCGTTTTACACAAAGACGGTCCAATGATTATCATTGCAGGAGCAGGTTCTGGAAAAACACGTGTGTTGACTTATAGGATTGCACATTTGATGAATCAAGGCGTAGATCCTTTTAATATTCTTTCGCTGACGTTTACAAATAAAGCGGCAAGAGAAATGAAAGAGCGTATTGGTAAAGTAGTTGGTCATAGTGAATCAAAAAATTTGTGGATGGGAACTTTTCACTCAGTATTTGCAAGAATACTTCGTTCGGAAGGACACCATTTAGGATATCCATCTAACTTTACAATTTATGATACACAAGATTCTGTACGATTGCTTTCTTCGATTATCAAAGAATTGCAATTGGATAAAGAAAAATACAAACCCAAACGTGTTTTAGGTCGAATTTCTCAGTTTAAAAACAGTCTAATCACTGTAAAAGCATACTATAATAACGTAGATTTATTAGAAGCCGATAAAATGGCAAGTCGCCCGAAAATGGGAGATATATACCATCAATATGTAGAGCGATGTTTTAAGTCTGGCGCAATGGATTTTGATGATTTATTACTGAGAACCAATGAATTACTAACTCGTTTCCCAACAGTGTTGGCAAAATATCAAGATAGATTTAGATATATTTTGGTTGATGAGTATCAAGATACAAACCATTCACAATACTTGATTGTACGTGCGTTGGCAGATCGTTTTCAAAATATTTGTGTAGTTGGTGATGATTCGCAAAGTATTTATTCATTTCGTGGTGCAAACATTCAAAACATCTTAAATTTTCAGAAGGATTATGATGATGTTAAAATATTCAAATTAGAACAGAATTACCGATCATCAAGCAATATTGTAAATGCTGCAAATAGTATTATTAAAAAAAACAAAACCAAACTTGATAAAGAAATTTGGACAGAAAATGCCGAAGGATCAAAAATAAAAATAATGCGTACTTTTTCTGATGGAGAAGAAGGTCGTTTTGTTGCGGATTCTATTTTTGAAAACAAAATGAACAAGCAATTGACAAGCGATAATTTTGCAATTTTATACCGTACAAATGCACAATCTAGGGCTATTGAAGATGCTTTGCGTAAAAAGGATATTCAATATAGAATTTATGGAGGATTATCGTTTTATCAGCGAAAAGAAATTAAAGATATATTAGGTTATTTACGTTTGTTAATCAATCCAAATGACGAAGAAGCCTTAAAAAGAGTTATCAATTACCCTGCGCGAGGTATCGGTGCAACAACGATTGATAAATTAGTTGTCGCTGCAAATCATTATGGAAAATCTATTTTTGAGATTGTCCAAAATTTAGATAAAGTTGATATTAAAATTAATTCTGGAACAAAATTAAAACTCAATAATTTTGCAACAATGATGCAACGCTTTCAGATTGAAGCACAAAAACAAGACGCTTTTGAAGTTGCAAACTTGGTAATTAAACAAACAAGAATTATAAAAGATTTAGAAGGCGATGGAACTCCTGAAGCTGTTAGTAGAGTTGAGAATGTTCAAGAATTGATGAACGGAATCAAAGATTTTATTGACATCCAAAAAGAAAAAGAAGAAGATGCTTCATTGGCATTTTTTTTAGAAGATGTTGCTTTGGCTACAGATTTCGATAGTGATAAAAAGGATGATAAACCAAGAGTTTCTTTAATGACAATACACCTTTCAAAAGGGCTCGAGTTTCCGTATGTATATGTAGTTGGCTTAGAAGAAACCTTATTTCCATCAGCAATGAGTATGAATACACGTAGCGAATTGGAAGAAGAAAGGCGTTTGTTTTACGTTGCCTTAACACGTGCCGAAAAAGAAGCCTATTTAAGTTATGCTGAATCGCGCTATCGTTGGGGAAAATTAATAGATTGTGAACCAAGCCGCTTTTTAGAAGAAATTGATGAGAAATATTTAGAATACTTACGTAGAAAACCAACAGCACAACAAAATAAATTTATTTCTGATGATATTTTTAGTGATATTCCGCAAAGCACCATTCGATTTAAAAAACCGATTTCGAGAAGTAATTTTCCGAAACCTAAACAAAGCCCGAAAAAAATCCAATCAAAATTTACTGCTCCAAAGAACTTAAAAAAAGTTTCTAAAGCAACAATTTCAACAACTACAAACCTGTTTGATAGTAAGATAACTGTTGGGAATATTGTTGAGCATAATAGGTTTGGAAAAGGAGAAGTTGTGGCTTTAGAAGGAATAGGAGCAAATAAAAAAGCAGAAATCAGGTTTTTAAAACATGGTAAGAAAAAACTATTACTCCAGTTTGCAAAACTCAAAATTATAGGCTGATTTTTAATACTTTTATTTCTAATAAATTTTTATTGTAATATAAGAGGATTTGACGTAATTTGCACACATAAATACTTCATTTAAAATAAAATAAAATTTCAACAATATATATGGATTTCGAATTAGAATATAACTCAGATAGAACCAATTTAATCATTCCAGAATATGGACGTCATCTGCAAAAATTGGTAAATCATTGCGTGAGTCTTGAAGATGCTGAAGAGCGAAATAAAATGGCAAAAGCCATTGTAAATGTTATGGGAAACCTACAACCACATTTACGTGATGTGCCAGATTTTAAGCATAAACTTTGGGATCAACTTTTTATAATGTCTGATTTTAAATTAGAAGCAAAATCTCCATATCCACAGCCTTCAAGAGAAGAATTACAAGCAAAACCTGAACCGCTTCCATATCCAAAAACGGCTTCAAAATACCGTTTTTATGGTAACAATATTCAAACAATGATTGATGTTGCCAATAGTTGGGAAGATGGAGATGCAAGAGAAGGATTGAAGTTTGTGATAGCAAATCATATGAAAAAATGCTATTTAAATTGGAATAAAGATACTGTTGATGACGATGTTATTTTCAGCCATTTATTTGATTTGTCTGATGGTAAAATTGATTTAAGAAACTCAGGAGAAAAACTTGCTGAAAGTCAAAAATTACTTCGTAAAAGATCAAATAGAAATCAAAATCAGCAGAAAAACCATAAAAACTACAGAAGTAATAACAATAATAAGAACTACCGTAAAAAGAGATAGTTTATGGCTACATTTAAAATAGAAGGAGGACACAAATTAAATGGAAGTATTACTCCGCAAGGTGCAAAAAATGAAGCTTTGCAAATTATTTGCGCAACCCTTTTAACTCCTGAAAAAGTTACTGTTTCTAATATTCCAGATATTATTGATGTTAATAAACTTATTTTTATTTTAGGGGAATTAGGCGTTAAAATTGAAAAAACAGCAAGTGACACTTATACATTTCAAGCAGATAACATAAACTTAAAATATCTTGAATCAACTGAATTTAAAAGAGATGGAAGTTCATTAAGAGGTTCAATTATGATTGTTGGTCCATTGTTAGCAAGGTTTGGAAAAGGATATATTCCACGTCCTGGAGGAGATAAAATTGGTCGCCGTAGATTAGATACACATTTTGAAGGGTTCATGAGTTTAGGAGCAACATTCCGTTATAAAAAGGAAGAATCTTTTTATGGAGTAGAAGCACCAAACGGATTAACAGGAACTGATATGCTATTAGATGAAGCATCAGTTACAGGAACTGCAAACATTGTGATGTCGGCAGTTTTAGCAAAAGGGAAAACCACAATTTACAATGCTGCGTGCGAACCATATTTACAAGAATTATGCAATATGCTAAATTCTATGGGCGCAAAAATTACAGGTATAGGTTCAAATTTTTTAACAATTGAAGGTGTTACTTCTTTAGGCGGATGCGAATTACGCATCCTTCCAGATATGATTGAAATTGGAAGTTGGATTGGTATGGCAGCAATGACAAAGTCTGAATTGACAATAAAAGATGTAAGTTGGAAAAACTTAGGTGTGATTCCAAGAGTATTTAGAAAATTAGGAATCAAACTAGAGAAAAGAGGAGATGATATCTATGTTCCAGCACAAGAATCGTACGAAATACAAAACTATATTGATGGTTCAATTTTAACCATTTCTGATGCTCCTTGGCCTGGATTTACACCAGACTTATTAAGTATTGTATTGGTTGTAGCAACACAAGCAAAAGGAAGCGTTTTAATACATCAAAAAATGTTTGAGAGCCGTTTGTTTTTTGTTGATAAACTCATTGATATGGGAGCACAAGTCATTTTATGCGATCCACATAGAGCAACTGTTATAGGGATGAATCATCAATCAAAATTAAAAGCAACCACAATGGTTTCACCTGATATTAGAGCAGGTATTTCATTATTAATTGCCGCTTTATCTGCTGATGGAACAAGTACAATCCATAATATTGAACAGATAGATAGAGGATATCAAGATATTGATACTCGTTTACGTGCAATTGGCGCGAAAATTGAACGAATAGATTAACCTGAAAGAAAATAACATATGAATCTCAAATTGTATTTTGCAATTTGAGGTTTTTTTTTATGACATATTGACATTTATTAAGAAATGGCAGTACTTTTGCAAACAATATAATTTTAGACGATAAATTATGAGTACAGAAAATAAAGATAACACAGAAAAAGAAATTCAGGCAGAAGAAAATAGTAACCAACAACAGGAGGAAACACCCCAAGAAGTTACTTCTGAAGAGCAAATAGCAAAAGAGAAGGATAAATTTTTACGTTTATTTGCCGAGTTTGAAAATTATAAAAGAAGAACATTAAAAGAACGTATTGAATTATTTAAAACTGCCAATCAAGAATTAATGACAGTTTTATTGCCAGTTCTTGATGATTTTGAACGTGCACTGACACATATTGAAGATGATAAAGAAGCTGAAGAATTGCGTAAAGGAGTGCTGTTAATTTATAAAAAATTACAATCAACTCTTGAACAAAAAGGGCTTTCAACAGTAGAAACAAAATCAGGAGATGTTTTTGATGCAGAAATTCATGAAGCAATTACACAGATTCCTGCACCTTCAAAAAAGATGAAAGGAAAAATAGTTGATGTCATTGAAAAGGGATACAAACTTGGAGATAGAATTATCCGTTTTCCTAAAGTTGTTATTGGGCAATAATCCTATAATTTTTTCAAGAGAAAATAAATGAAAACAGATTATTACGAAATATTAGGCGTAAACAAAGGAGCAACTGCTGCCGAAATAAAAAAAGGGTATCGTAAACAAGCCGTAAAACATCATCCTGATAAAAACCCAGGAGACAAGAACGCTGAAGAAAAGTTTAAAAAAGCTGCTGAAGCTTATGAAGTCTTAAGTGATGAAAATAAGCGTTCTCGTTATGATCAATTTGGTCATGCTGCATTTGAAAATGGTGGTGCTGGAGCAGAAGGCTTTGGTGGTGGTTTTGGCGGAGGCGGAATGAATATGGAAGATATATTCAGTCAGTTTGGAGATGTTTTTGGTGGCGGATTTGGCGGAAATAGAGGAGGCTCTCGAACTGCTCGTGTTAAAGGAAGTAATATGCGAATAAGAGTTAAAGTAACTCTCAAAGATATTGCTAATGGAGTAGAAAAGAAAGTAAAAGTCCGTAGAAAAGTAAAAGCAGATGGTGTGACTTTTAAAACCTGTTCTACATGTAATGGTCAAGGTCAAGTGATGCGTGTTACCAATACTATTTTGGGTAGAATGCAAACTGCTGCAACATGCCCAACATGTCATGGTGCAGGACAATCGATAGATAATCGCCCAAAAGGATCTGATAGTAATGGAATGATTCAAAAGGAAGAAACGGTTTCTATAAAAATTCCTGCAGGAGTTACTGATGGAGTTCAATTAAAAGTAACAGGAAAAGGAAATGAAGCTCCTGGAAACAATTCAATTTCAGGAGATTTACTAGTGCTTATTGAAGAGGTAAGACATGAATCATTGTCAAGAGAAGGAATGAATTTACATTACGATTTGTACGTAAATTTATCTGAAGTGGCACTTGGAGCAAGTAAAGAAATTGAAACAGTTACTGGAAAAGTAAAAATTAAGATTGATGCAGGAACACAATCTGGAAAAATATTAAGGTTAAGAGGCAAAGGTTTGCCAAGTATAGAAAGGTATGGGACAGGAGATTTATTAGTGCATATCAATGTTTGGACACCTCAAAATCTTTCAAAAGAGCAAAAACAGTTTTTTAAAGAAAATATTTCGGATAATAACTTTACTCCAAACCCTTCAAAATCAGACAAATCATTTTTTGAAAAAGTAAAAGATATGTTTTCTTAAATAAAGTTTTATTTTAGTAACAAATGTTACCTAATATAACTAAAAAAGCATATATATTTGCACCGTTATTAGTTGTAATGATTAATAACACTTTTTCATAGCAATTTTCCCACTCAAATCTTTGAGTGGGTTTTTTTATTTACATACTTTTGCAAAAGCAGATCGTCTTATCGTTCCGATTTTAATCGGAAAGGAAAGTCCGGACACCAAAGAGTAGCATAATGGATAACATCCATCGTTTCGATTTATCGGAATAGGACAAGTGCAGCAGAAAGAATGTACAGGTAATGCTGTAGTGAAACCAGGTAAACTCTATGCGGTGCAATGCCATGTATATTGAAGTTTGAGAGTACTCGCTCGATTTCAAAGGGTAGGCAGTTAGAACTATTGAGTAATTGATAGTCTAGATAAATGATAAGAATCCGTCTTTAACGGATACAGAATCCGGCTTACAGATCTGCTTTTTTATTGAAATGAACTACCCCGAGGCAGAGCCACCGAAGTATCAAAACAAACTCAATTGACTTGAATGAGTTTTCGTGTAATATACTTTTGCCTATCCTTCAATTTCACAAATATTTTTTTATCTTCCTCATTGGAGTATTGACCAATTGTATTAACACAATACACTTGTCCAAAACTTTTCTCTCCATAACTTACTTTTAACTTCTGGATGCAAACGGAATATCCCTTTTTCCGAATTCATTGGAATGCTCTGAATCAAAAAATGAGTATAATTCTTATCTAATCTAATCTCCAAAAATATAATTTCATAATGCTCTTCTATTTTCAAGCAAATTTCACGAAAAGTATATGAAACACTTTCTGTTAAAAACACTTCGTCTATATTTTATTGAACAAACAAAATGATACATCAGTAATTTTTTTATTATGTCTTTTGCAAAATATGCTCGCTTATATCTACAAAAATATATATCTTTATGCAAACCCTGACGCAGAGCGTCTAGAAATTCTTTAGATTAAACTATGATAGTACTATTAGATAACGGCCACGGTTCCTTAATAAAAGGGGTTTACCAAACAGCAGGAAAACGTAAAAACTGGCAAGATAAAGGTATCATTTATGAAGGTGAGTTTAATCGTGCCATAGTAAATGGAATTATTGAAGAACTTACTGTTCTAAAAATACCGTATGTAAATATTGCGCCAGAATATTGGGACGTTCGTTTAGAAACCCGTGTAAAACGTGCTAATAAATATCCTACAAGAAGCACTTTTTATCTAAGTGTGCATAGTAATGCGGGTGGCGGTCATGGAAGTGAAATATACACATCTCCAGGAGAAACAAAGAGTGATAGAATCGCAATCCTCTTTGGTGAAGAATTTCAAAAAGAGTTCCCTAACAGAAGGCTTCGTACAGATTTCAGTGATGGAGATTTAGACAAAGAACGTAGATTTTATGTTTTAACAAGAACTAAAATGCCAGCCGTTTTAACTGAAAACTTCTTTATGGACAATTTTGAAGAATTTCAAGATATTTTGAATACACGTAAAGGAAGGCAAAAAATAATAGACTTTCATGTGAAAGCAATAGTACGAGTTAAAGTAGAAATCTTTAAAGAAGATTTCCCAATAAATTTTAAATCTTAAAAATAAATAATCATGAAGCAATTTAAATGTTCACGAATACCAAATAAAATAAATATGATGAGTAAAAAAATGAAGTACTTTCAAGTAGTGTTACTAACGGTATTTACTATTATAATTATGTCTTGTAATTCTCTAAAGACAGCATCATACGACCAGTATTCGTATCAAAAAACAACAGAAATAAAAGTAGATGCTTCTAATTTAATAGATAAGGCAACAACCTCTTATGTTGATAATATAGAAGCTATTGAATCCCTTAATTTGGAAATTCAGAAAATAGTAGCTTATGAGAAGAATAAACCAAATAACGAGATTACCTACGCAATGTGGAAAATATTGAGTGATTCTGAAAGAAATCTATTAGTTGGGTTTCTAAAATATTGGAAAGAAAATGATACACTATCTCAACTTTTTGTTACAGAAGCCAAAACTCAAATTATGGAAGCAATGGATTTGTTAATCAAATATGAAGGTAAAAAAGACAAAGTATCAAAAGATAAGTTGATGGGAATTATCAACGGAAATTAAAAATTGAATATAAAAAACTAAATACTTCAACTATGGATTTTAAAGAAATTTTAAAAGAATTAAAAGGAGAATTGCTAACCCTTTTTGAAGAAAAATGGGGTGATTTAAAAGGAGAGTCTAAAAAAGATGTTGAGCAATTTTTAAAAGATAGTAAAGATAAACTTGAACGGTGGACAAAATTACTAATTAGTAAAGATATTACACTAGACGATTATAAATGGTTGATAAAAAGTCAAAAAGATTTACTACTTATGAAGGCTTTGCATAAGGCAGGTGTAAGTAAAATAAGTTTAGGTCATTTTAAAAACAAAGTAGTAAATACCATTTTGAATGTTGTTACTGAATTTATCTTATAAAGATACCTAGTGTTGGGTGTTTATATATAATCATTAAACGTTAACTTGCAAAAAAAAAAAAATGGCTAAGAAAAAAGATACTACTATTTTCAATTGTCACACACATGTTTTTACAATAGATCATGTGCCAAATGAATTTGGGCGTACTTTTTTGCCGCGTTTTTTATCTAAGATTTTTACTATAAAATTAGTGAAATGGTATTTCAATAATTTTACAAGTAGAGGAAATTATAAGTACAAGAAATTTAGACATATTTTAAAAAAGATAGAATAAGGATTTTTGAAGTTCTGTAAGTGGACATTCATACTTTATTGGGTGTACTTATCAATCGGTTTTATTTTTAATTGGGCTTTTAAGATTGTTACTTCATTTTTTAGAATTGATTATTTTTTTAGTAAAGAGTTGAAGCAAATTACCAGTCGATTTTTAACCTTAGGTCGATATTCCTTAAACTATAAAACACAATCAAAAATATATGACCTTTTAGAAAAAACCTATGCAAAAGGCACTAAGATAGTAGTGCTTTCAATGGATATGGATTACATGGAAGCAGGAACGCCACAAATTTCATATTTAAAACAATTAGAAGCTCTTAAAATTGTTAAAAAAACAAATCCTGAAATGTTGCCATTTATTTTTTTAGATCCTCGAAGAGTAAATGACACAAAACATTTATCAGGAAAAAAAAATTACACAACATTTCTCAAATCAGAGCTACAAAAAGGGGATTTTAGTGGAATTAAAATGTATCCGGCACTAGGTTATTATCCATTTGATAAAGACTTGATAGAGAGTTATCTCTTTGCTCAAAAACATCAAATTCCGCTAATGACGCATTGCATTGAAGGTACTGTTTTTTATAGAGGAAAAAAGAAACCTGAATGGGATTATCATCCTATATTAACCTACAATAAAAAAGGAACAGAAAATCCACAGCCAATTCCATTACCACAAAGTGGAAATTATCAATGGACAACAAATTTTACACATCCAATGAATTATCATTGTTTGCTAGATAAAGAATTGTTATCAAACTATTTAGGATATGAATGTGATTTGAGTAAGTTGAAAATATGCTTAGCACATTTTGGAGGTAGTAAAGAATGGAATAAATATGAAGTTGATGGTTGGAATAATTATAACAAAAACATAAACCATGCTACATTAAATGATTATCTTCAAATTAAAAACACTTTAAATCATAAAAGTAAACGTACTATTTGGTGGAATGCAAGTTGGCTTTCAGTAATTTATGACTTAATGGTTAAATATGATAATGTATATACAGATGTTA
The DNA here is from genome assembly GCA_021647835.1 of Flavobacteriaceae bacterium. GTDB lineage: Bacteria > Bacteroidota > Bacteroidia > Flavobacteriales > Flavobacteriaceae > Urechidicola. The sequence continues at coordinate 39,765 of JAKITY010000005.1, forward strand.
GTTTTATTCTTTTTAACGAAAATCTATTTCCTATGCTAAAATACATCTTAAACGACCCTAAAGTTTCAGATAAAATATTGTATGGTACAGATTATTATGTAGTTACTCAAAAAAAATCAGAAAAAGCATTACATCAAAACTTAAGGTCTTATTTGGGAGAAGATTTATTCTTTAAAATTGCAAATGAAAATCCAAAACGATTTTTGAGTACCAGTTTTAAAACGTATTAAAAAAATCTTATAATATATTTACTATTCAATTAATTGAGTTATACACTTAGACGACATAATTTATTGTTGATTTTTAGCCAGTTATAAAAAATAAGGAGTAATAGTGATATATTCAATCAATATGTTTTCTAATTTTCATAATAAAGGCATTTTT
>JAKITY010000006.1 GCA_021647835.1 Flavobacteriaceae bacterium
TAACTCGCTAAAGATAAAAAATAGTATTGAAAAAATTACCAACTATTTTTGGCACCATTACCATTTTGTGTAAAAAACGGCAACCAAAATTTGATTGCCGTTTTTTTTTAAATTTATAGAAACTCTACTTATCAGTACCCTGACGCGTAGCGTAGGTAACTTTCAAAGCATTAATTTCTCTTAATTCCTTTTCAATATCATTGATAGTTCCAACTGTACTTTTCTCATCAGATTTTATTAATGTAGTCATAGCGCTTTGCTCATCTTGAGCAACTGCATCTCGGGCTGCATACATAAAATTTCTAATATCACCTACACTTGCTATCTTGTCATTTAACTGAATCTTATCACCATCACCATACTTTTTAGTATCTGTTGCTGGACCAACATAGATAGTGCTTATCAAACGTTTCTCAGACAACTTCTTTATTTCAACTGCTGTTGGTAACTTTTGACTTACCAAAGGAGAAACTTCTCTCATGGTTGTAGCAACCATAAAAAAGAACAACAACATAAATACAATATCTGGTAAAGAGGCTGTATTAATTGGTGGTAATCCTTTTTTCTTCTTTTTAAATTTAGACATTTTCGCTATACTTTAAATTATTTGTTTTCTGATTTTGTAATAATCTCAGGATACATCACTTTTATTTTCTTGATGTTATCTTTTAACCTCTGACTTGGCTCTACAAGGTTTTTTTCTTCCTTAACCATTTCTGAATACGTTTTCCCAAACTCTTTCATCGCCAATCTATTTCTTAAGAAAATATAAGCCTTTCCTAATTCATCTTGAACCGCAATAAATGTACCCATTTCAGTACTTCTATCAGTCTTTATAGAAATAACTGCTTTGTTAGGATGGTCTGATGATTCTGGGTCTTTTCCCCCTTCACACCAAGAGCATTCTGTACCTACAGACCCTAAAGGTTCTCCAAATAATTCAATAGGGTTTCCTATTTTCCCTCCATTATCAATAAAGTCAATAGCTAACTGTTTTATTTCGTTAACTTTTCTGTACTCATTCTCTACAAGTATTTCATTGTTCCTATTGATATTTATTTCAAAAACATTACGTTCCTTAATAATTGGCGGTGGTGGAGCATCTATTGGCAGTTTTTCTGGTAATCTTCTTGAGATACCAGCATCTACGTCCATCGTGGTTGTTACTAAGAAAAATATCAATAGTAAAAACGCGATATCTGCCATAGATCCTGCATTAATTTCTGGTGTTTCTCTTCTTGCCATAATTAATATTTGTTTTTATTTAGAAAACATTCCTTTTAAACCTCCCCAAACAATTGTTGCTAAAGTTATTGCACCTAATATATAGGTGTATTTTATCATTGCTCCAACTCTCTTAGGAATTATACCTTCAGAACCACCATCTTTTAAAACAGTACCATAAGTATCTGTAACAGCATCACTGCTTGCAAGTGCATACGCTAAGAAGAATAAACCTCCTAAAACACCTAAACTAATTAGTGTTTGCTTTAATGCTCCTGGAGTTTTAAAAATTCCAATAACTGAAAAGAATACAGTAACTACTACCGTTAATCCTACAAGAATCATTGAAAATGAAATTAATGGATGTGTTGCGCTTGAAACTGCTTCTACATCATCTCCTGCCATTGCTACTCTAACAAATAGACCTATACCAATCAATGCAATTAGAGCTACAACAATTTTAACTATGTTATATAATTTGCTATTCATGATTTTATTTTATTTGTTATGCTTAACTAATAAGTCTACTAAAGAAATAGATGCATCTTCCATATTGTTTACAATACTATCAACTTTTGCGATGATGTAATTATAAAAGATTTGTAAGATTATTGCAACAATTAGACCAAATACTGTTGTTAATAGTGCAATTTTAATACCACCTGCAACAGTTGCTGGGGACATTTCATTAGATACAGCAATATCATCAAAGGCTTTAATCATACCAATTACAGTTCCCATGAACCCAAGCATTGGTGCTAATGCAATAAATAAAGATAGCCAAGAAATGTTTTTCTCTAACAATCCCATTTGAACTCCACCATAACCAACTACGGCTTTTTCAACTGATTCAATTCCATCATCTGAACGCATTAAACCTTGATAAAAGATTGATGCAACAGGTCCTTTAGTGTTACGTGCAACTTCTTTTGCTGCTTCTACACCTCCTGATGCTAAAGCGTCTTCAATACCATCTACTAATTTCTTAGTATTTGTAGATGCCATATTAAGGTAAATGATTCTTTCAATAGCAATTGCTAAACCTAATATTAAGGTAATTAATACAATTCCCATAAAACCTGCACCACCTTCAATAAAACGTTGCTTTAATTCTTGATGAAAAGTTTTGTCAACTTCTTCTGTTTGTGCTGCATCTTGTGCATGCATACTTTGAGTAGTTCCTAAAAACAATAAACCAGTGATTGCTAGGATAGTAAATAATTTTTTCATTGTGTAATAGTTAATTTAATTATTAGTTTACGGGTTAAATATATAACTTTTTTTGCAAAAAAAAGAATTCAGCGGAGAGAAAGGGATTCGAACCCTTGATACAGTTTCCCATATACATGCTTTCCAAGCATGCGCCTTCGACCACTCGGCCACCTCTCCTAACTCTTTGCGAATGACAAGTAACAAAAAAATGTTGAAGTGCGAAAATTTAATTTTTTAAATCCTTATTTTTTTTATTCTTTCTAATGAATTTTTACAGACAACCTATTTATTATCAATTTTTTAATGAAAATCTTTAAACTAATTTTTTTTCTTAAAAAAAACTAAAAGAAACTGGTTTAATTAGCCATTTCTCCTCTTAATGGTGTTTCAAAAACTTGTTTAAACTCTGCATCTGGAATTTTTTCACCTAATAGATACATCAATTTTGCTAAAGCAGCCTCAGTCGTGATGTCTTTTCCACTTATCAATCCTATTTTTTGAAGTTGTACACTTGTTTCATATTGCCCTAATATTACTTCTCCTCCTGAGCATTGTGTAACATCTATAATTTTAATTCCTTTTTTCAGGATTTTTTTTAGCAAATCAACAAACCATTTGTCTGTTGGTGCATTTCCCGAACCGTAGGTTTCTAAAACAACTCCTTTTAAACCCTTTATCTCTAAAACACTTTTTACCACGTTTTCAGTAATTCCTGGAAACAACTTTAGCAAAACTATATTTTCTTCTATTTTTTTTCTAATTTTTATGTGTTTTGATTTTCTTGACCTATATAATAAGGTGTCATAAAATTTTAAATGGACGCCACTTTCTGCTAAATGTGGATAGTTGGGCGATGCAAATGCTTGAAAATGTTCGGCGTTTACTTTTGTAGTCCTATTTGCCCTATATAACTTGTATTCAAAATACAAACACACTTCTGAAATTATAGGTTTTCCATTTTTTTGTGCAGCAGCAATTTCTATAGAAGTAATCATATTTTCTTTGGCATCGGTTCGCAAATCTCCTATTGGCAGTTGAGAACCTGTAAAAATAACAGGTTTCGATAGGTTTTCAAACATAAAACTAATTGCAGATGCAGTATAAGACATCGTATCAGAACCGTGAAGAATTACAAAACCGTCAAATTTTTCATAATTATTTTCAATGATTTCTGTTATTTCTACCCAATATGTAGGGTTCATATTTGATGAGTCTATAGGTTCGTCAAAAGAAACGCTATCAATTGTACAGTTTAAATGCTTGAGTTCTGGAATATATTTTAGCAATTCATCAAAATTAAATGCTTTCAAAACGCCAGTTTCATAATCTTTCGCCATTCCTATAGTTCCGCCTGTATAAATTAATAAAATATGAGGTGTTTTTGCCATTTTGTCGTACCTGTTTTTTTTGGAATAATTTATGCTATAAAACTAATAACAATTTTTTGATTAACTTTGTAAAAATAAAACTTTAAAATTATGATGTTTGGATATGTAATATTTGGTGCAATTGCTTTGTTTGGTTGGTTAGTTCAATCGAGATTAAAAAGCAAATTTAAAAAATACTCAAAATTAACGTTGCAAAACGGTTTGTCGGGAAGAGAAATTGCCGAAAAAATGTTGCAAGACAACAACGTTTATGATGTGAAAGTCATTTCGACTCCTGGGAGATTGACAGATCATTACAATCCAAAAGATAAAACGGTAAATTTAAGTGAATCTGTATATAATGAGCGAAATGCAGCAGCAGCAGCAGTTGCTGCGCATGAAGTTGGACATGCGGTACAGCATGCAACTTCTTATTCTTGGTTACAATTTAGATCTAGTTTGGTGCCAATGGTAAATATTTCAAGTAAATTATCTATGTGGATTATCATGGCTGGATTATTTATTCAATCATTTCCTATTTTACTTCCTGTAGGAATTGTATTATTCGCTGCAACAGTATTTTTCAGTTTTGTAACATTACCTGTTGAATATGATGCGAGTAACAGAGCTTTGGTTTGGTTGAGCAATGAAAATATGCTTACAGATGAAGAACAAGCAGGCGCAAAAGATGCTTTGAAATGGGCTGCAAGAACTTATGTAGTTGCTGCGATTGGTGCGTTGGCAACCTTACTTTATTATGTAATGATTTATATGGGTAGAGATTAGGTTTGGCGAAGAAAGACAGTTTTTTCTGCGAGAATCTATGTTGTCTGCGAAAAAAAATATGCGCAACTCAAACTCTGGCTACAGACTTATCTGTCTATCAATTTGTTGATCTAATGAAATAAAAGTTTCTGTTCGTGCAACACCTTTTATGGATTGAATTTCTTTATTGAGCAAGTTCATCAAATGTTCATTGTCTTTACATAGTATTTTGATGAAAATAGCGTAATTTCCTGTTGTATAATGACTTTCTATCACTTCAGGAATTTCTTTCAATCGACTTATTGCTGCGGAATACTTACTTGCCGAATCTAAAAATATTCCGACAAAAGCCAATGTTTTATAACCTAAAACTTTAGGGTTTAATATAAATTTTGATCCTGTAATTAATCCTGAGGCTTCTAATTTTCGTAGTCGTTGATGAATTGCTGCTCCTGAAATACCAATTTCACGTGCAATACTCAAAATAGGTGTACGAGCATCAGCAATTAAATTTTTTAGAATTATTTTATCAATCCCATCAATATGTAAGTCTTTTTTCTTCATTACTGTAAACTTGAAATCAAATATAAAAAATAAAGGATACAATTTTTTGTATCCTTTTCTTATTTCTTATAAAAACAAAATTATTTTTAATCTTCAATAGGTTTCATCACAAAATCTTCCATAAATTTTGTGGTATAATTTCCTGCCACATAATCTGGATGATCCATCAACTGACGGTGAAAAGGAATTGTAGTCTTTATTCCTTCAATATGAAACTCATCTAATGCACGTTTCATTTTATTGATTGCTTCTTCGCGAGTTTGCGCTGTTGTAATTAACTTTGCAATCATAGAATCGTAGTTTGGCGGAATACTATATCCTGCATATACGTGTGTATCTAAACGAACTCCGTGTCCTCCTGGAGCGTGTAAAACTTCAATTTTTCCAGGCGATGGGCGAAAATTATTGTATGGGTCTTCGGCATTAATTCTACATTCTATGGAGTGTAATTTTGGAATATAATTTTTTCCAGAAATTGGTACTCCTGAAGCAACCAAAATTTGTTCACGAATCAAATCAAAATCAATTACTTGTTCCGTAATTGGATGTTCTACTTGAATACGAGTATTCATTTCCATAAAGTAAAAATTGCGATCTTTATCAACCAAAAACTCTACAGTTCCAGCTCCTTCGTACGCAATATATTCTGATGCTTTTACGGCTGCATCACCCATTTTTTTACGAAGTGCTTTGGTCATAAATGGCGAAGGAACTTCTTCTGTCAATTTTTGATGACGGCGTTGAATAGAACAATCTCTTTCTGACAAATGACATGCTTTTCCATACGAATCTCCAACAACCTGAATTTCAATATGGCGTGGCTCTACAATCAGTTTTTCCATGTACATTGTGTCATTATCAAAACATGCTTTGGCTTCTTGACGTGCATCGTCCCATCCTTTTTTCAAATTTTCTTTTTCCCAAACGGCACGCATTCCTTTTCCACCGCCGCCTGCAGTTGCTTTTAGCATTACTGGATAGCCCATTTTATCGGCTAATTTTTCGGCTTCTTCGTAGGTTTCTAAAATTCCGTCAGAACCTGGAACGCAAGGTACTCCTGCTTCTTCCATAGTTGCTCTGGCAGATGCTTTGTCTCCCATTCTATTAATCATTTCGGGACTTGCTCCAATAAATTTAATGTTATGGTCTTCACAAATCTTTGAAAATTTAGCATTTTCAGATAAAAATCCATATCCCGGATGAATAGCATCTGCATTTGTTATTTCTGCTGCTGAGATGATATTAGACATTTTTAAATAGGACTCACTACTTGGTGCAGGACCAATACATACTGCTTCATCGGCGAATTTAACGTGTAAACTATCGGTATCGGCAGTAGAATATACAGCGACTGTTTTAATTCCCATTTCTTTACACGTTCGTATAACACGCAGTGCTATTTCTCCTCTATTTGCTATTAATATTTTTTTAAACATAACTCTATAGAAATTATAAATTACGAATTGCGAATTCAGAACTAAATTTTCTGAACACGAATTCTAAATTCTGAATTATTAAGAAGGATCAACTAAAAATAATGGCTGACCAAATTCTACTGGAGAAGACTCATCTACTAATACTTTTACAATTTTACCTGAAACTTCTGATTCAATTTCATTAAATAACTTCATTGCTTCAATAATACATACTATGGTGTCTGGCTGAACAGCATCTCCGACTTCTGCAAAATTCGGCTTATCAGGAGATGGCTTTCTATAAAAAGTTCCAATAATTGGTGATGTAATTGTTATGTATTTTGAATCCTCCTCTTTCTCTGCATTAGATTCAGTAGGAGTCATTGCTGTTTGAACTGCTGGCGTTGCTATTACAGGTGCTTGTGCAACTGGTGCTTGATGTACAATCGTAGTTTCAGGAGTTCCTTTTCCAGTTTTAATTGTTATCTTAAAGTCTTCTACTTCAAGTTTAACTTCATTTACGCCTGATTTTGCGATAAACTTTATGAGGCTTTGAATTTCTTTTAAATCCATAAATAATATTTTTAGTTAGTAGTTTTTATAATTTTTTAATATGCCCATTTAAAATAGATGGCTCCCCAAGAGAAACCTCCTCCAAATGCTGCAAAAATAATTGTATCGCCTTTTTTAAGTTGCGATTCATAATCGTCCAATAATAATGGTAAAGTAGCCGAAGTTGTGTTTCCATATTTTTCAATATTTGTCATCACTTTTGCTTCTTCTAACCCTACTCTATTGGCAGTTGCATCAATAATTCTTTTGTTTGCTTGATGTGCAGCAAGCCATGTAATATTTTCTTTTGTAAGGTTATTTTTTTCTAAAACTTTCTCACATACATCTGCCATATTAAAGACTGCATTTTTAAACACAGTACGCCCTTCTTGGTGTACAAAACAATCTTCACCTCCAAAAACATCTCCTTTTTTAAACGAATTGGCAGAACCTCCTTTTGCAACTTGTAAAAACTCTCTTCCACTTCCATCAGTTCGTAAATATTCATCTTGCAAGCCTAACCCTTCTGTATTTGGTTCAAATAAAACGGCTCCAGCACCATCACCAAAAATAATACATGTTGCACGGTCACTATAATCAATCATTGAAGAGTTTTTATCTGCTCCAATCAACAATACTTTTTTATATTTTCCTGTTTCTATATAACTTGCAACAACTGACATTCCGAATAAAAAACTAGAACATGCAGAATCTAAATCAAACGAAAATGCATTTGTCGCACCAATATTTGAGGCAACAAAAGAGGCTGTAGATGCTGCTTGCATATCTCTTGTTGCAGTTGCTACAACAATTAAATCTATTTCTTTTGGATCTGTTTTTGACTTAGAAAATAAATTTTCAACAGCTTTTATAGCCATAAATGAAGTCCCTTTACCTTCTTCTTTTAAAATCCTTCTTTCTTTTATCCCTGTTCTCGAAACAATCCATTCATCGTTGGTTTCAACCATCGTTTCTAAAATTTTGTTTGTCAACCTATATTCTGGGAGATATTTTCCAACAGCCGTAATTGCGGCAGTAATTTTAGTCATATTTAAAAAGGTTTACTTTTAAAAGTGTGTCAAAGTAATGAAATATTTTTCATAAAAAAGACAAAAAATGTCATTTTTAACTCATTTTTCGATTAAAAACACAAAAAAACCCTCAAAATTGAGGGTTTTTTTGTGTTTTTGTACTATTTGTTATTATGCTTCCGCAGTTGCAGTTGCATCGATAACAATTTGTCCTCTATAGTATAATTTCCCTTCGTGCCAATGTGCTCTATGGTATAAATGCGCTTCTCCTGTTGTTGGATCTACAGCAATTTGAGGAACAGATGCTTTGTAATGAGTTCTTCTCTTATCTCTTCTTGTTTTCGAAATTTTTCTCTTAGGATGTGCCATCTTTATTCTTTTTTATTCGATTGTAATTCTTTTAATTTCTCCCAACGAGGATCAATTGTGTCTTCTTTAATTTTATATTCTTCTAATTTTTTCAATATTTCTGATTGTAATGTACCATCTTCAACTCCAGGATGAACCCTTTTAACAGGTAAGGATAGTATAATCATCTCATAAATTAAGTGTGATATATCTAATTGAAATTGATTATGCGGAATAATTAACACCTCATCATTATCATCATTGTACTCTTCACCAAATTTCACAATTAATGGCAAATCTCCTTTGATTATAAGGTCAAAAGGTTCGCTGGTCATATCGCAAGCGACTGTTACAACTCCTTTTGAATCAAACATAAGATTAAACATATTGTGCCTTTTCTCAAATTCTAAATCAATCTTTATATCAGCATTTTCAAATTCATGATATTGAAAATATTCAAAGAACGTATTGTCAATTTTATATTCAAATTGATGTTTTCCTAATTTTAGTCCTGTAAAAGATATGTTGAATTCTTTTAAGTCTTTCATTTTGAATGTCAATTTGAGCGTGCAAATATATAAAAATATCAGATATATTTATAGTTATTTCGCTTTTTTATTCTACCCTTTTTATTTTAATGCTCCTTGAATTAATGCTTTGTGGTTTGAACGCATTTTATAGATTTTAATTGCTTTAAAAAGCGCTGCTTTAAAAGAACTTTCATTTGCTATTCCTTGCCCTGCAATTTCATAGGCTGTGCCATGATCTGGAGATGTTCTTATCTTACTCAATCCTGCAGTATAATTAACTCCTTTACCAAAAGATAGCGTTTTAAAAGGAGCCAATCCTTGATCGTGATACATTGCTAAAATGGCATCGAATTTCTTATATGTTTCTGATCCAAAAAAACCGTCAGCAGCATAAGGGCCATATACCAACTTCCCTTCTTCTTGAATTTCTGCAATCGTTGGTCTTACAATTGTGTCATCTTCGCCTCCTATTACTCCTTTATCTCCACAATGTGGATTTAACCCTAAAATTGCAATTTTTGGTCGTGGAATTTCAAAATCTTGCACCAATGTTTTATACATTACAGCGACTTTGCTCTTTATTAATTCTGGTGTAATTGTTTTAGAAATATCAGCAACTGGAATATGACCTGTGATTAAACCGACACGCAATTCATCAGTCATTAAAATCATTAAACTTTTCCCTTCTAATTTGTCTTCTAAAAACTCTGTATGTCCAGCAAATTTAAATGCATCAGATTGAATGTTTTCTTTATTAATTGGCGCAGTAACCAACACATCTATCTGATTGTTTTTTAGCGCTTTTACAGATTCATCTAAAGAAATTAAAGCATATTTACCTCCTATATCATTGGATTTTCCAGGTGTAACCTCAACATCCTCTTGCCATACATTCAATACATTTATTTTATCTTCTTTAACTTGATGTAGATTAGAAATAGAATGGACTTGTATATTTTGATTGACTATTTTTTTATAATATGAGACAACTTTAGTAGATCCAAAAAGTATTGGAGTACAAAAGTCTAACATCCTATTATTAGCAAATGTTTTTAAAACAACCTCAACACCTATTCCGTTAATATCTCCTATTGAAATTCCAACTTTTATTTTACTCTCTTTATTCATTCAGTAGTTTATTATTCTTATCTTTGATACATCAAAAGTAATCAATAAATTTGACACGTATGTTTACTGGAATCATAGAAATTTTAGGAATTGTTCAAAAAATAGAACGAGAAAATGACAATCTTCATATTTCTATTAAAAGTGATATTACATCAGAATTAAAAATAGATCAAAGTGTCGCTCATAATGGAATTTGTCTGACTGTTGTTGCCCTTGAAAATGACATTTATACTGTAACCGCTATTCAAGAAACATTAGACAAAACCAATCTTTACGCTCTCAAAATTGGTGACGCTATGAATCTTGAACGCGCAATGAAACTCGGAAATCGGTTGGATGGGCATATTGTTCAAGGACATGTAGATCAAACTGCAACTTGTATTGAAAAAAAATCTCAAAACGGAAGTCATATTTTTACTTTTAAATATGATTCTAATAAAAATAATATCACAATAGAAAAAGGATCTATAACGATAAATGGCGTGAGTTTAACTGTTGTAAACTCTGAAAAAGACAGTTTTAGTGTTGCTATAATTCCATATACAATAGAAAATACCACTTTTAAAGGCATGCAAATCAATGATATTGTAAACTTAGAATTTGATGTTATTGGGAAATATGTTGCAAGGTTAATGCAGTAATAAAGATTATTCTTCTTTTCTACGAAGTTTATTAATAGCGTAAATCAAACCTGAACTTAATAAGAAAATTGCGCCTCCATCTATTGGTAATCCTGGCGGATTAGGCGGATTACATGGTGGACTTGTACATGGACCAGGACCTCCTCCAGGACCTTGGGCATACGATACAAATGTGATTGAAGTAAAGACTACAATCAAAAAAAGTTTCTTTAAACTCTTTTTCATATTCACTTTTTGGGGTTTTACAAATATAGTATAATTTTTCAAACAGCCTAAATTTGTAACTACTTTTTCAATAGTGGTCCCACAAGGGCTCGAACCTTGGACCCCCTGATTATGAGTCAGGTGCTCTAACCAGCTGAGCTATGGGACCTAAATGTGGGTGCAATATTACTATTATTTTACTTTATGCACAATATTTTTTTGTTATTAATATTCAAAAAAAAGATTTTATACAAACCAACTCTTTTTATTACATTAGCATAAAATATTATTACATTATGAATAGAAACGTATTTTTAATAAGTTTATTACTCATTTTCAGCAATCTAAGTCTAGATGCTCAAAATTCTGATGATAATTTTTGGGATAATGTTCGATTTGGAGGAGGATTTAATGTCGGTTTTGGAAGTAATTACACAACACTTGCTATATCTCCAAGTGCTATTTATGATTTTTCTGATGAGTTTAGTTCTGGATTTAGTTTGAGTTATTTATATTCTAAAAATAAAAACTTTAATACTACAGCAAATGTTTATGGCGCAAGTATTATTTCTCTATACAATCCATTTGATAACTTTCAATTCTCTGGAGAATTTGAAGAACTAAATATTAACTTCACTGATGGTTTAAATCAAAATTCTTATTGGAATCCTGCTTTATACTTTGGTGTAGCTTATAGAACAGGAAGGATTTCTGTCGGACTGAGATATGATGTCCTGTACAAGGAGAATAAAAGCATTTATAGTTCTGCAATAACACCTGTTTTTAGAATTTACTTCTAATCCATACTTTTTGCCATTCGCGTTTTAAAATCAAGTACACTATTTGTTCTACATCAGAAGATTCTATTTGTTTTAATCGACCTTCAGAAACATCTATGCGATACATTAAGTTTAAATACTCCGAATAATTATTGCTTATCAGTTTATAAATGGTGTTTTGAAGTTGGCTAATCAATGATTTAGGAGTGATTTCTAATAAAAATCCCTCTTCAATTCCAGTCATTTGAAAATCCTTATTAAGTTGCTTAATCAATTTTATGTACAACTGATTGTCTGTAATTTCAGAAATAAATTGAAATGAAGTGCTAAGTTTAGACATTTCTATTCATTAAATTCTCTCCAAAATCTCTCAATAATTGCTTTTTATCATTAGAAATTGAAATCGTTTCTAATATTTTAAATGCTTGTTGTGTATATTTTTTTATTGCTTGTTTTGTTTCTTCGGATGCTTTTGAAGTATCAAAAATAGACTTCACCTCTTCTATTTTTTGCTGATTGTCATTTAATTTTGATGAAAACAACGCTTCCAATCTTTTCTTTTCTGATGGATTGCAATTTTCTAAAGCCGTTAAATATAAATACGTTTTCTTATTCTCTATAATATCTCCTCCAACTTGCTTTCCAAAGGTTTTTGGATCGCCAAATGCATCTAAATAATCATCTTGTAATTGAAAGGCAATACCTAAATTCAAGCCAAAATCATACATTTTATTTGATTCTTCCTCTGAAACTTCAGCAATAACAGCACCCATTTTTAAGGTTGAGGCTACCAAAACAGACGTTTTAAGTGTAATCATTTTCATATATTCATCAATAGACACATCGTTTCTCGTTTCAAAATCAATATCTAATTGTTGTCCTTCACAAACTTCAATTCCTGTTTTGCTAAATAATTGCGTCAATTTTTTAAAAACGGCTGGTTCGTAACTTTCTAAATATTGGTATGCAAGAATCAACATAGCATCTCCAGACAAAATTCCAGTATTTGTATCCCATTTTTCATGTACCGTGATTTTTCCTCTCCGCAAAGGTGCGTCATCCATAATATCATCATGAATTAAAGTGAAATTATGAAAAACCTCTATTGCCAACGCAACATCCAACGCTTTCTTATAATCAACTCCAAAAGCATCGGCACTTAGTAATGCTAAAATAGGGCGTAACTTTTTTCCGCCAAGACTCAATATATATTCTATAGGTTGGTATAGATTTTTAGGCTCTCTAACTCCTACTTTTTCTTTTAAATACTCTTCAAATACTGATTTATAAACTGCTAACACTATCCTTATTTTTTTGTAAAAATAATTTGTCCTAATAAATAAAACACTAAAAAACAGAAAAACTTTGGAAACTTTTTGTGTATTTAAAGTTTCCTTCTTATATTTGCGCACTATTATAGAACTATTATGAAAAGTAAGATTTTAGAAAAATCAATAGAAATGTTCTTAAACTACGGGTTTAAAAGTGTAACTATGGATGATATTTCTGAACAGTTAGGTATTTCTAAAAAAACAATTTACGCACATTATAAAAACAAAACAAAACTTGTAGAGGCCACTACAATGGCGGTTTTTGAATTAATTTCAAGTGGAATTGATTGTATTTGTGAACTCAACAAAAATCCTATCGAAGAGTTGTATGCTATTAAAAGTTTTGTAATGAAGCATTTAAAAGATGAAAAATCTTCGCCACAATACCAACTTCAAAAATATTATCCTGAATTATTTCACGCATTGAAAAAAAAACAATTAGAGATTATGCAAGAATGTGTTACTAATAATTTGAAAAAAGGTGTTGGTCAGGAATTATATCGTAGTGAAATTGATATTGACTTTATCTCAAGAATCTATTTCAGTGGAATTATTGGTATTAAAGACGAGGAAACTTTTCCTCACGATGTGTTTACTCCAAATTACCTTTTAGAAAACTATTTAGAGTACCATATTAGAGCAATTGCTACCGAAAAAGGATTAAAAACATTGCAAAATTTATTATCAAAAAATGAAAATTAAATTATTACTATTAACATTCATATTTGCGCTACAAATAAATGCACAAGAAAATTATTCTTTTAGTTTAGAAGAAGCAATTGATTACGCATTAGAACACAATAGAACTGTTATCAATTCTAAGAAAGACATTGAATCTGCAAAAAAACGAAAATGGGAAACTACAACTATTGGTTTGCCACAAATTAATGCAGAAATTGATTATAAAAACTGGTTAAAACAACAAGTCTCTTTAATTCCTGCAGAGTTTTTTGGGGGAAATCAAGGCGAGTTTGCTGAAATTGCTTTTGGCACAAAACAAACAATAAATGCTACAGTAACTTTAAGTCAATTACTATTTGACGGTTCATATTTAGTTGGTTTACAATCTGCAAAAGTATTTTTAGAAATTTCTAAAAACGCAAAAGAGAAAACAGATTTAGAAGTTAGAAAGGTTGTCATCAATGCTTATGGAAATGTTTTGATGGCTGAAGAAAGTATAAGAATCTTAGAAAAAAACCTTGTTGTTTTAGAGAAAACACTCTTTGAAACCACAAAGATTTATGAAAATGGATTAGCCGAAGAAGAAAGTGTTGAGCAACTACAAATCACACTATCGAGTATAAAAAGTAATTTAAACAAAACTACAAGGCTTAAAAAATTAGCGTATCAAATGCTGAATATTACGCTAGGAATTGACTTGAATAACACAACTATTTTAACCGATACTTTAGAAAATCTAACAACAGACAATATTGTTTTAGATTTATTAAACGCTCCTAGTTCTGTTAAAAATAACATCGACTATAAAATCGCTACAAATGATAAACGTGCAAAAGAATTACTGTTAAAGCTTGAAAAAAGTAAAGCATTGCCAAGTTTAAGAGCCTTTATAAATGGAGGTTATCTTGCAAATAGTGATAATTTTAATTTCACAAATAGCAATCAAAAATGGTTTGGATCATCTCTTTTTGGTGTGAGTATGAATGTCCCGATTTTTAGCTCAGGATTGAGAAGCGCTGCAACACAACGCGCAAAAATAAACCTTGAAAAATCAGAAGAAAATCTAACAGAAACTGAACAGAAATTAAAATTACAAGTTGCATCTGCTAAAAGTGATTACCAGTTTGCAATAGAAGAGTACGAGAATAAAAAGCAAAACTTAAATTTAGCCGAACGCATAGAAAAGAAAAATCAAATCAAATATTTTGAAGGTATTTCTTCTAGTTTTGAATTGCGTCAAGCACAAACACAACTATACGCTAGTCAACAAGGATTTTTACAAGCAATGCTTAATGTAATTAATAAAAAAGCAACTTTAGAAATGGCTCTTAATACTCCAATAAACTAAAAAATCAAACAAATGAAAAAAATATTATCACTAACATTTATAATACTTCTTTTTATTTCTTGTGGAAATAAAAACGAGCAATCTATAGAAGACCTTATTACTTCTAATAATTTAGAGCAAATCCGAGTGAAAAAATCTGAATTAGACAAAAAGCAGCAAGAAATTAAGGCGCAATTAGAAAGATTGGAAGTGAAAATTAAAGAATTAGATCCTTTAGAAAAAATCCCTCCAATTACAACGCTTATAGTAAAAGAAAGTATTTTTAATCACTATTTAGAACTGCAAGGAAGTGTAAATACAAAGCAAAATTTAGTTGTATTTCCTGAATATTCTGGAATTCTTACTCGTGTGTATGTAAAAGAAGGACAACATGTAAATAAAGGGCAAATTCTTGCGAAAATTGATGATGGTGGATTAAGCCAACAGTTAGCACAAGTACAAATACAAACAGATTTGGCTAAAACAACTTTTGAACGTCAAGAACGCCTTTGGAATCAAAAAATAGGTAGTGAAATTCAATACTTACAAGCAAAATCTACCTACGAAGCGCAACAAAAAGTAGTAAATCAATTGCAAATACAGATAGGTAAAACAATAGTACGTGCACCCTTTTCTGGAACTATAGATGACGTAATTACCGAACAAGGAAGTGTTGTTGCGCCTGGTCAATCACAATTATTCAGAATTGTAAATTTAAGCAATATGTATATTGAAACCGATGTTCCAGAACGTTACTTAACTACTGTTACTAAAGGAAAACTTGTTGAAGTTAATTTTCCAATTCTTGGAAAAACAATAAACTCAAAAATACGTCAAGCAGGAAATTTTATCAATCCTGCAAATAGAACCTTTAAAGCCGAAATTGCAGTGCCAAATAAAGACAAATCTATTAAACCTAATCTTACTGCGAAACTAAAAATAAACGATTACACTAATGATAAAGCAATATTAATTCTACAAAGTATTATTTCCGAAAATGCCGAAGGGCAACAATATGTTTACACTATAACCAATAAAAATGGCAATAAGGCAAAAGCAAAACGTGTTATTATTGAAACAGGAAAAACACAAGGTGATTATATTGAAATTCTTTCTGGTTTAGAAAATGGAAGCGAAATTATAAATGAAGGAGCACGAAGTGTGAAAGACGGACAAGACGTAAAAATTCTTTTAGCAGAGTAAACCTAAAGATTACAACTTATGAGTAACAAAATAAATAAAGAATTTGGTCTTTCATCTTGGGCAATAAACAACAAAACGACCATGTATGTTTTGATTGCCTTGATATTGTATTTAGGTACTTCTGCATACTTTAGTATGGCAAGAGAAAGTTTTCCTGAAATTAAAGAAACCAAAATATATATTAGTTCTGTTTTTCCAGGAAATACAGCCGAAGACATTGAAAAACTGATTACAAATCCTATTGAAGACAGGTTAAAAACCGTTAGTAATGTAACTGAAATTACTTCAAATTCTCAAGAGGATTTCTCAATGGTTATTGTAGAATTTGATGAAAATATTACTGTTGAAGCAGCCAAACAAAAAGTAAAAGATGAACTCGATACAGAAACCTCAAATGAAGATTGGCCAACTTTTAACAATGCTAAAGTTGAACCAAATGTATTTGATTTAAATATTTCTGAAGAATTCCCGATTCTTAATATCAATGTTTCTGGAGATTATCCTGTAGATAAATTAAAAGAATATGCAGAATACCTTCAAGATGAAATTGAAAACCTTCCAGAAATAAAGATAGTTGACATTCGTGGCGCACAAGATAAAGAGGTAGAAGTTGCAGTTGATATTTTTAAAATGATGGCTGCTAAAGTGAGTTTTGACGATGTTATCAATACTATCAGTAGAGAAAATACAACAATTTCAGCTGGGAATTTAATCTCAAGTGGACAACGTCGTACTATTCGTATTATTGGCGAAATAGAATCTCCTGACCAGTTAAATAATTTTGTTGTAAAATCTGAAAACGGACACCCTATTTATATTAGAGATATTGCAAAAGTCACTTTTAAAGACGAAGATAAAACATCTTATGCAAGAGAATTTGGTGCTCCTGTAGTAATGCTTGACGTAAAAAAACGTTCAGGAAAAAACATGGTTGAAGCTGTTAAAAAAATCTTAAAAATTAAAGATGATGCCATTAAAAATGTGTTTCCACAAGACTTAATAATTACTGTTGCAAACGATCAGTCTGCAAAAACGGTTGGTCAGGTTGATGATTTGGTAAACAATATCATCTTCGGAATTATTTTGGTAGTTATTGTTTTAATGTTTTTCCTCGGATTTAAAAATGCACTCTTTGTTGGTTTTGCAATTCCTATGTCAATGTTTATGTCTTTAATGATTTTAAACGCATTAGGATACACCATGAATACCATGATTCTTTTCGGATTAATTATGGGTCTTGGTATGCTTGTAGATAACGGAATTGTGGTTGTAGAAAATGCCTATAGGTTGATGGAAGAAGAAGGTATGAGCAGAATTGAAGCCGCAAAAAAAGGAATTGGAGAAATTGCGTTTCCTATTATTATTTCTACAGTAACAACTGTTGCGGCATTTATTCCTTTAGGTCTTTGGCCAGGAGTTATGGGACAGTTTATGATTTATTTTCCTATAACATTATCGGTTGTTTTAGGGTCGTCATTGTTTGTTGCCATTTTCTTTAACTCTGTGATGGTATCACAATTTATGACAATAGAAGATGAAAATATGCCTCTAAAACGTATCATCATTATTTCTATCACTTTGTTGATTATTGGCTTGTTAATTTTCTTTTTAGGAAGCGCCTATAAAGCCATAGGAACTATAATGGTCTTTACTGCTATAATGTTGTGGGCTTATAGACTGTTTTTAAGGAAATGGGCAAACTATTTCCAACGAAAAATATTACCTCGTTGGGAACGTTTTTACGAAAATCTATTACGTGCTTCTCTAAAAGGATGGAGACCTTATGTTATCACATTAGGTACAATTGCATTATTATTTATTGCTTTTGCTGGTTTTGGATCATCAATTGAAAAGAAGCGAACAAAAGTTGAATTTTTCCCAGATAATACACCAAATCAAATTATTATATATGTAGAATATCCTCAAGGTACAGATATTGCAAAAACCAATAGAATTACCAAAAATATTGAAGAGCGTGTTTATACAATAATCAACGAAGAAGTGTATAAAGAAGATGGTTACAATTTTTTAACCGAAAGTGCTGTTTCGCAAGTTGGTGAAGGCTCTGGAAATCCACAAACAGATGCGGGATCTGCTGATGCCATGCCACATAGAGCCAAAATTACTGTAACACTACGTGAATTTAAATTCAGGCGTGGTGCTGATAGTAAAGAACTTCAAAAGAAAATCCAAGAAGCCTTAAAAGATGTATATCCAGGAATCGCTATTTCTGTAGAAAAAGATGCAGTTGGTCCTCCTGTTGGTTATCCTATCAATATAGAATTCGAAGGAAATGATTATTCAGAATTGATTAATACTGCCGAAAGAATGCGTGATTTTATCAACTCTAAAAATATTCAAGGTATTGATGAACTAAAAATCGATGTAAGCAAATCAAAACCATCAATGGAAGTAGTTGTTGATCGAAAAAAAGCAGGAAAATTGGGTGTAACAGCAGGTCAAGTTGGTCAGCAATTACGTAATTCTATTTTTGGTGCTAAAGCAGGAATTTATAAAGAAGATGGTGATGATTATGATATTTATATTCGTTTTAACAAAGAAGATAGGTATAGTACAAGTGCGCTTTTTAATCAAAAAATAACATTTAGAGATCCAGCATCAGGAAAAATCAAGGAAGTGCCTGTATCTTCTGTAACTACGCAAAAGAATACATCTGGATTTAGTTCTATAAAACACAAACAGACTAAACGTATTGTAACTGTTTATTCTGCGCTTTCTCCTGGGTTTGTTGATGCTAAAATTATTGTAGATCAAATTCAAAACGAGATGCATTCATTTACTGAAAAACCAAAGGATGTTAAAATCGATTATACAGGACAAATTGAAGAGCAAGACAAACAAATGAAATTTTTAATGGGAGCATTTTTTACAGGATTGGGCTTGATTTTCTTTATTTTGATTTTCCAGTTTAATTCTGTTTCAAAACCTGCAATTATTATGCTTGCTATCTTTTTGAGTTTAATTGGTGTATTTGGAGGGCTTATCATTACAGGTAATTCTTTTGTAATTATGATGTCTATGATGGGAATTATTTCGCTCGCAGGAATTGTGGTAAATAATGGTGTTGTACTCTTAGATTACACACAATTATTAATAGATAGAAAAAAAGATGAACAGAATTTAGAAAAAGATGAATATGTTGATAAAGGAATACTTCTCGAAGCTATAGTAAAAGGAGGGAAAGCACGTTTACGCCCTGTATTGTTAACTGCAATTACAACTATTCTTGGTTTAATTCCGTTAGCTACAGGATTAAACATTAACTTTTTTACACTTGCAAGTGATTTTAATGCCAATATATATGTTGGAGGAGACAATGTTATTTTTTGGGGACCTTTAGCAGAAACTGTTATATATGGATTATTTGTAGCAACTTTTTTAACTCTAATTATAGTCCCTATTTTATTTTTCTTAGTTACAAGTTTTAAAATGTGGTTGCGAAATAAAACAACTCAAAAAACAATTACAGTGTAGTAGTTATCAATATTGTTTTTATAATCCGAAGTTTTTACTTCGGATTTTTTTTTCATTAATATTAAAGTTACTTTGCAATAATGAATCCTCAAAAATCATATACAGTTGAAGAAGCAAAACGTGCATTGGAACGCTATTGTGTATATCAAGATAGATGTCATAAGGAAATCATCTCTAAATTGTATGATTACAGAATGATTCCTGAAACTCATGACATTATTATTGTACATCTTATCGAACACAACTTTTTAAACGAAGAACGTTTTGCTAAAAGTTACGCAAGAGGTAAATTCAGAATAAAAAAATGGGGGAAATCACGTATTGTTCGTGAGTTGAAATTCAGAGATATATCTGCTTATAATATCAAAACAGCATTAAAAGAAATAGGTAACAAAGAGTACATCAAAACCTTTAACGAACTTGCTCAAAAACGATTTGATGCAATCAAAGAAACAAACAAACAAAAAAAGAGAAAGAAGTTAGCCGATTATTTACTATATAGAGGTTGGGAATCAAATTTAATTTATAGTAAAATCAATGAATTGGTTAAATGAAAAGTTAAAAAAATAAAGGCTTCACTTTGAGTGAAACCCTTATATCATTTATTAATCTATCAAAAATAGATTACCAAATTCTTACTCTATCTTTTGGCGAAATATACATTGCATCACCTTCTTTTATATCAAATGCTGCATAAAAAGCATCTACATTTTGAAGAGGCATTACTGCTCTATACATTCCTGGAGCGTGCGTATTCGTTTTTATTTGATTTCTCAAAGCATCATCTCTATATTTCGTTCTCCAGATTGTTCCCCAAGACATAAAGAAACGTTGTTCGGGTGAAAACCCATCAATATCTTCAGGTCTTCCGCTATCGTTCATTGCTATTTGTAATCCATCATAAGCAGCACTTACGCCTCCTAAATCTCCAATATTTTCACCTAAAGTAAACTTTCCGTTTAGGTATGTTTCAGGAAGCGCTTCAACTGCACTATACTGATCTTCAAGTTGCTTCCCTAAAGCAGAAAACTTTGTTAAATCTTCATCTGTCCACCAATTATTAAGGTTTCCATCTGCATCGTATCTTGAACCAGAATCATCAAAACAATGAGAAATTTCATGACCAATAACTGCTCCAATGCCACCATAATTTACAGCGTCATCTGCTTGATAATTATAAAAAGGTGGTTGCAAGATTGCTGCTGGAAATACGATTTCGTTATATGGAGGCATAAAATATGCATTCACAACTTGTGGAGCCATCATCCATTCACTTTTATCAACTTCTTTTCCTAACTTTGCTAAACCTTCTTTAAAATTCCATTTCTTTAAGTTTAATGTATTGTCAAAATAAGATCCTCCATTTTTAACACTTGTAGATTCTAATGCTGAGTAATCTTTCCACTTATCTGGATATGCAATTTTTACAGTCATTTTATTTAACTTCTCCTTTGCCTTTTCCTTAGTTTCAGGAGTCATCCAATCTAAATTGTTAATTCTATTTTCAAAAGCCAGCATTACGTTTTTAATCATTTTTGCGGCTTTTTCCTTTGCTTCTGGCGGAAATTTCTTATCAACATATAATTTACCAAGAGCCTCTCCAATAGTACCATTTAAAGTTCCTAAAGCTCTTTCTTCTCTATCACGCATCGCTTTTGCGCCTCTCAAATCTCTTCCGTAAAATTCCCAATTTACTCTATCTAATTCTGTTGTCAATTGTCCTGCTGCACCATCAATCAATGACCAACGTAAATAGTTTTTCCAGTCTTCTACATTGTTTTCTTTTAAGATTTTATCCAACGCAACAAAATATGCTGGATCCGTTACAATTACTGTATCTAAACTTGATGCTCCAAGACCATCAAAATATGCTTTCCAATCAATTGAAGGTGTCATTTTATTTAAATCTGCAATTGATTTTGGGTTAAAACGTTTACGAGCATCTCTTCTATCTTCCTTTGTCATTCTTGGCGCTGCCATACGAGTTTCAAATGCTAAAATATTATCCGAATTTACTTTTGCTTGCTCGTCAGTATCTCCTAAATGTTTCATCATACGAGCAATATGAGAACGGTACTTTTCTCTTTTTGCTTTGGTATCATCATCCATATCTACATAATAATCTCTTGACAATCCAAGAGTTCCTCCTCCTAAATATCCAGCATTTATATTACTGTTTTTTGGATGTGAACCAACACCAACACCAAAAAAACCTGCACCTCCATAAGGTTCCATTTCAATTAATAATTTTTGTAAATCATCAATATTTTGGATTTTGTTAATTTTTGCTAAATATGGTTTCAAAGGGTTTATTCCTTGTTTATCTCTCGCAACTGTATCCATGATAGACTCAAAAAGATTTACTGCTTTTTGTTGATCTGTCATTGTTTTTACATTTGCAGCATCTTTTAATGTAGATTCTCCATTTGCAATTGCTTCTTTTAAAATTGCCAATGCATCTGCATCTGTTTTCTTACGTAATTCATCAAAACTTGACCATCTTGTTCTGTCTGACGGTATTTCAGTGTTTTTTAACCAATTACCATTAACGTATTTAAAGAAGTTATCACTTGGTTTTACGTTAAGGTCCATTTTTGTTACATCGATTCCTGGAGTTTTTGGTGCCTCATCTTTTTTACAAGAATTTAAGGTAACACCAACTGCTATTACAATTGTTAGCAGTCCTACTTTCATATAGTTTGTTTTCATGTGTTTGTTTTATTGTTTTTAAATGTCACATGTGTTCGCTATTAATCATCCTTTTTGTGATAAAGCTAATAACATGCTCGGCTCGTCTGATTAAAATTTAGTTTTATTTTTTTGCTAATTTAACCTAAATCTATGCTTGTTAATGGTTTGAAAACGTTTATTAACATTTATTTAAGAGTTTATTCCTTTTTAAAATTTCTCTTTTTCAATGGCATTAATTTCTTTGGTTTTTCAAATTTTCCTTTTTTGAAAACTTTAATTTCTTTCTTCTTTGATGGCGTTTTAATTTCTGATATTTCTATTGGTTCAGAAACAATATCTAATTCTTGTTCATACTCTTCAATCTTATAAATAACATTGATTTTTTCATTTACTGCCGAAAAAGCATCTAAAATACTCGTAACTTCAGCCATTACTTCTTCTTCTGAAATACTTAGAATTGTTGACATATCATCCAATCGTAACGCATGATTACGTAACACATTAAATCTGATTTTTATATCAGGACGATCTAATTTAGCAACTTCAATAGTGTCAGAAGCATTCTCAACCAATTCTGCTAATTCCATAGCGTTTAACAAAGCTTGACTCATAGTTGTCTTATTATATCCATTAATTTTAGATTGTATCATCTGATACTCCAACCAAGTTTCTGTTGCTTGTCTTGCTTTTGGTGATAACGTGATTCCGATACTACTCACATTCACATCTTGCTGCTCAAGACTATCAGTAGAATCGTTGGTAATTTTAACATCTTTTTTGTCTGGTTTACAAGAAACCATCAAAAGCAATACTAATAATATGTAAACTATCTGTCTATTCATCTTTTTTTTGAAGATTGTAAAAATAGCAATTATTCTATTCTTACTAAAAGTTTTAACAATTGTTTCTCTACTTTTGCGACACATAAATAATCACTACTAAATATGTTTGTTGACTTTACTAAACTTCCCAATGATTCTAAAATTTGGATTTACCAATCGAGTAGAAAGTTTTATCCAAAAGAAATCATAGAAATCATTCAAAAAATAGAGAGCTTTTTAACTTCTTGGAATGATGATGGTGCTGAAATTATTGCATCTTATCAATTAAAATACGACCGTTTTATCATCATTGCTGCTGACCAAACTTTAGAACACATTTCTGTGAATGCTATTGACGAATCTGTTCTATTTATTTTAGATTTACAAACAATTTATGAAGTAGAACTTCTTGACAAGTTAAATGTGTCTTTCAAACAAGGTGAATATGTACAGTATAAAGACTTAAAAGAGTTTAAAAAATTGGTAAAAAAGAAAGCCGTTTCTGCCAAAACTATTGTTTTTGATAACCTAATCAACACAAAACAAGAATTGGAAGACAATTGGGAAATACCAATTACTGAGAGTTGGCACAATCGGTTTTTGTAAATATTCCCTGAAAATTAATTTAGTTTGTTTCTTGATGTGAAAAACGTTATCTTCGCTTTTGAACGATAAAATCAATTGAAAGTGAATTTATATTAACCGTTGGCAGTTATTACAAAACAGAGCCCAAAATAATGAAATCAGAACAAAATTATATAGAAATAAATAAGCAATCTTGGAACAAAAGGACTGCTTCACACCTTAAGTCAGATTTTTATGATGTTGCAGGGTTTTTGAATGGAAAATCTTCACTAAATGAAATTGAATTAAATTTACTTGGTGATGTTAAAGGAAAAAGTATTTTACATTTACAATGCCATTTTGGACAAGACACAATTTCATTAGGTAGATTAGAAGCAAATGTAACGGGAATCGATTTGTCCGACAAAGCGATTGAAAGTGCTAATAACCTTTCGGAAAAAGCAACTATTGAAGCAACATTTATATGTTGTAATATTTATGATTTACCCAATCATTTAGATGAACAATTCGATATTGTATTCACAAGTTACGGAACAATTAGTTGGTTACCTGATATTGATAAATGGGCGAAAATTGTTGCTAAATATTTGAAACCAGATGGCAAATTTGTTTTTGCAGAATTTCATCCAGTAGTTTGGATGTTTGATGATGATTTTAACAAAATTAAATATAAGCATTCTAATTCTGAAGCAATTATAGAAACTGAAAGTGGAACATATGCAGATAAGGAAGCCGAAATCAACCTAGAATGCATATCTTGGAACCACGGAATTGGAGAAGTTGTCAATAGTCTTATAAAAAATGGTATTGAAATTAATTCACTAAAGGAATACGATTATTCACCTTATGATTGTTTTAATGGAACTATTGAATTTGAACCAAAAAAATATCGAATAAAGAAAATGGGGAATAAAATCCCAATGATCTATTCAATCGTTGGGAAAAAGAAAAACAACTGCTAATAAAAAATATATGTAATTGCGGTTTTTGTGCTAACTTCAAAGTTTGTATCTTTTAATCAAGTTTAATTGATAAACCCAAAATTAAGTGCCTTGAAATCCGCAACTACGCATACCAAAAGTGAACTACCCCAACTCTTCAATAAAACCTTCAACACTTTGGGCTTCATTAACCAAAAAATTACCAATCTTCGTTCTTCTGAGTGTAGATAAATATGCTCCAGAATTTAATGCTTTTCCAAAATCAAAAGCCAAAGAGCGAATGTATGTTCCTTTACTACACACAACTCTAAAATCTATATTTGGCAAGTCAATATTGGTGATTTCAAAAGTCGAAATTGTGATTTTTCGCGTTTTTATTTCTACCGTTTCTCCTGCTCTTGCAATCTCATACAGTTTCTTTCCATCTTTTTTAATTGCCGAGAAAATTGGTGGTTTTTGATCTATTGTTCCAATAAATTGTTGTGTAGTTTTGTGTATCAAATCATCAGTAAGATGGTCGATTAGAAAAGTTTCGTTGATTTCAGTTTCAAGGTCATAACTTGGTGTTGTTTCGCCAACAGTTATGGTTCCTGTATATTCTTTTTCTTGCGCTTGGTATGTGTCAATTTTCTTGGTAAATTTTCCTGTGCATAAAATCAACAAACCTGTTGCTAAAGGATCAAGCGTTCCTGCGTGACCAACTTTTATTTTCTTGATATTGAATTTTTGACGTATTTCCCAACGTAATTTATTCACTACTTGAAAAGACGTCCAATTTAATGGCTTATCAATCAATAAAACTTGTCCGTTTTGAAAATTTTCGAGTGTTTTTAGACTCTTCACGTTGTTCAGAATAATATTAATTCATTAAAGCGTAAGTTATTGCAATTACTCCAACAACAGCACAATATAAAGCAAAATAAGAAAGTTTGCTCTTTTTAACCAATGAAATCATCCACGTACAAGCAAATAATCCTGAGATAAATGCGGCTAAAAATCCAACAGAAAAAATTCCTATTTGTGAACTTTCAAAACTAATTTCTCCACCTAAAATGTCTTTGGCTACTTTCCCGAAAATTAATGGAACGACCATCAAAAAAGAAAATTTTGCAGCTTTTGTTCTATCAATCCCTAATAAAACCGCTGTCGATATTGTTGCTCCTGAACGTGAAATTCCTGGCAACATGGCTATCGCTTGTGAAACGCCAATCACAAATACGCTAAAAAAAGTGGTGTTTTTATCGGTATTTTTGGCTTTATCAGCAAATAAAAGTAATAAAGCTGTAATAATTAGCATAAAACCTACGAGAAGAATTTGTCCGCCAAAAAAAGATTCTAATTTATCTTCAAAAAAGAAACCAATCATCGCTGCAGGAAGCATCGAAAATATAATTTTTAATGAGAACTGTGTTTCTTCATTCCATTTAAATTGAAACAATCCTTTAAATATTTCTACAATTTCTTTTCTAAAAATTGCCATTGTACTCAATGCTGTTGCAAAGTGTAAAATAACAGTAAAAGTAAGGCTTTCTTCAGGTAATGAATTGTTGCCCAAAATCGCTTTCATCAATTCTAAATGTCCGCTTGATGAAACTGGTAAAAACTCGGTTAATCCTTGAATTAATCCTAAAATAATAGCTTCTAAATAACTCATTGTTTTTTAGGCTTTGCAAATATCGCATACGCCTCAATAGCCAAACCAATCAACACCAAAGTTGGTGCTAATCTAATTCTTTGAAAATTATAAATCTCTTCGTTAAACACGTTTGGATCGTCACTTCCGCCTCCAGACATTAGTATAAAGCCAAGTGCAATAACTGCTAATCCTATAAGCATTATTGTATAATTTTTCTTTTCAAAAAGAAATGTCTCTTTCTTTTTTTTCTCTTGATTTTTCATGTTTTAATAATATAAATCTTCGGTTCTTAAATTTAAGAAACGCCTTGTTGCAAAAAATGTACTGAGCAATGTTATGAATATTCCTATCAATAAAATTGCGCCAAACAAAACTCCTAATAATAATTTATCATCTAATATCCTTAATTCTGGAAGGGTTTTGTTCATATAATAAACAACGCCAGCAATTCCTGAAACTGCTAATAAAGAACCTAAAACACCAAGTTGAATCCCTTTCCAAAGAAACGGTTTTCTGATAAATCCTTTTGTAGCGCCAACCATTTGCATTGTTTTAATGGTAAATCGTTTTGAATAAACTGATAAT
Source organism: Flavobacteriaceae bacterium (assembly GCA_021647835.1). Taxonomy (GTDB): domain Bacteria; phylum Bacteroidota; class Bacteroidia; order Flavobacteriales; family Flavobacteriaceae; genus Urechidicola. The sequence continues at coordinate 27,057 of JAKITY010000006.1, forward strand.
CTGATTGCACTGTTAATCAATACAACTGCAATCAGCATAAATAATCCGCTAAAAATCAACACCCAAAGACTAATACGTTGAATGTTTTTGGTTAACAAATCAATCAATGATTTGTCATACGACACTTCAAAAACATTTTTGTTTTTTGATAATTCTTTATCAACTTCTGACATTTTTTCTGGTGTTACAAAATCAGATTTTACATATATATTTATGGCGTTTTTCAAAGGATTTTCTCCTAAATACTCCATAAAATCTTCACCAATATCTTTACTGTATTCTTTTGCAGCCGTTTCTTTTGATACAAAATCAACTGCTTTTGCATAGTCCTGCTTTTCTAAATTTGATTGTAACTCCTTGATATCTTTCTCTTTGGCGCTATCATTTAAAAAAACGGTGATCGCAACTTGCTCTTTAAAATGATCTGAAATTGTTTTGGTTTTTAAAACCAACAACCCCAGTAATCCTAATAAAAATAGCACTAAAGCAATACTTACAACTACCGAAAAATACGATGAGCGCAAGCGACGTTTTTGATATTTATCAAATGATTTAGACATTTATTCTTTAGAAATTTTGTGCAAGATACAAATATTACTAACGAAAATTAAACTATAAATATTATTCAATTTCTTGACATAATTCTATTAAAACGCCATTTGTAGATTTTGGATGCAAAAAAGCAACTAATTTATTGTCTGCACCCTTTTTTGGTTTTTCATTCAACACTATAAACCCTTCGGATTTTAATCTTTTCATTTCTGATACTATATCTGTAACTGCAAAAGCAATATGATGCACACCTTCGCCTTTTTTTTCAATAAATTTAGCTATTGGACTATCTTCCTTTGTTGCCTCTAGCAATTCAATTTTATTTGATCCAACTTTAAAAAATGATGTTTTGACACCTTCACTTGCTACCTCTTCTGTTTTGTAGTGTTTTTTTCCAAAAAGAGAAGCGTATAATTTATTTGATACTTCTAGGTTTTTTACAGCAATACCAATATGTTCTATATTTTTCATAGTGTAAAGATAAAACATCTGAAATAAAAAACACCTTATCTAAACTGATAAGGTGTTATAGCAATTTTCCCTTCGGTATATTTTAGTAGTTATAATAGAGTTCCCCAAAAACTCTGGCACAAAGTTGTGCTAAAAGAAACTTACTCACAAGAGGAAAAACCCTTTTTAAAAAAGGGGGAAAACCCTTATTTTTTAAGAATACAATAATAATATTGATTTAACGGATTTACTGTAAGTGTTTTACATGAATTTGAGTTGACCTAAAAAAAAATAAACTCAATTATACTCTAATTAAATTATGTATATTAGCAGTATAACTACTAAAAACATATAAACTATTATGAAAACCCTTAGCCGATTAAACAACTTTTTATTATTGGTAATCTTTGTTTCATTTATTTCTTGTGGAAATATAGCGCAAGATCCTCCTGTGCCTAAAGACAAGTTAATTTCTACCAAAACTGCTGAAAAATATATTGCGCAGTACAACTCTATAAAATACAAAGCAATAAGCGAAGTAACAGGAAAACCAGATGCTTTAGAGTTTTATTATACCATTGCAGAGCTAGAAGGCTACCTTGCGTATGTAAAAAAGGAAGCTAACAAACAAGGAATAATCCCTAAAGGACTTGCTATCTCATTAGCCGCATACCCTAAGGATGTGCATGTAAAACAACAACAAAATGGGTTGACTACAATTATTTTAAGACCTTATGGTCAAAGAATGATTAATAAAGCTGGTTTTTTAGCGCCACCTCCTAATAATGATGAGATTATTAAAACGATTTCTCCTATGAATGACGCTGGCTCTACACCTCCTTTTGATTAATTAAAGTCTCACAATTGCAATGTTTGAAGATTTAAGTTTTTGGTCTCTTTTTAGAATGTCTTTAAGGTACTTAGAGTTGTTAAGCGCTATCATAGGCACATTAATGTTCTATAAATACAAGCATACTTTCTTAAAGTATTTTTTAATATTACTATGGTACACTGCGCTCAATGAATTCTTAGGGAAATATATTATAGATTATCAATTAGAAAACAACTTAACGGGCAATAATAGAATTATCTATAATATATACAACACCATTAATTTTGTTGTTTTGCTACTTATTTATAAGCACTATATACAATCAAAAACTTTTAAAAAGTGGATTGTTGGTTTTATCGCTACATATTTAATTTCATTAATTATCTCAGGATTTTATGAAAACTATTTAGTTGTCGGTCAAAGTACTTCCTACATCGTTGGTGCAAGTTTTTTAATCATTTCTATTGCATATTACTTTATTGAAATTCTTAATTCAGATAAGGTGTTAAATATTCAGAAAAGTTTACTTTTTTGGATAAGTGTAGGTTTACTACTATTTCATATTGGTAGTATTCCGTTTGCGGTCGTAAGTAATTATTATGCATCTATTCCTGATTTAAAGTATATGTTTTATGTAAGGTTCGTTTTGATTGCTATTTTATATTCACTTTATATTATTGGTTTTATATGGAGCGAGAAGGAGGAATAGCAGTTTTAATTTCTATAGGAGTATTGGTACTACTATGTGTTGTAGTCATCTTTCTTTTTGTGATTTTTCAGAGAAGGAAAAACACATTATTGCAAGAACAAGAAGATGCGCAAAAACAGTTTGAAAAAGAAATTGCTGAAACTCAAATAGAAATACGAGAGCAAACGCTAAAGAACATTAGCTGGGAATTACATGACAATATTGGTCAATTATTAACACTTGCCAAAATACAGTTGCAAGTAGCAACTCCTGACAATATAAAAGAAGTAAGCGGTACAATAGGTAAAGGTTTGCAAGAAGTGCGTGCGTTATCAAAATTGATTAATCCTGACTTTATAAAAAATATTGAACTTTATAAGGTTGTACAACTCGAAATTGATCGTTTTAATCGATTAAATTTCATCAAATCAGACCTGAATATTATTGGCGAAGCACATAAATTAGATTCTAAAGTCGAAATTATTTTATTTAGAATTTTACAAGAGTTTTTCTCTAATACTATCAAACATTCAAAAGCAACAACGTTGAATGTCATTTTAGATTATCAAAAAAGTTCTTTACATATAACTGCCGAAGATAATGGTGTTGGTTATGATACTTCTAAAGATACTAAAAAAGGAATAGGGTTATTAAACATCCAAAACAGAGCAAAATTAATCAATGCAAAAATAGATTTTAACTCTGAAATAGGAAAAGGAACAAAATTAAAAATTATTCACTACTTTTAAACTATGCAAAAATATACTGTAGCTATTGTAGAAGATCATTTGTTGCTTTCGCAAGCAATAGGAAATATTGTAGATTCATTTGATGAGTTTGAAGTCATTTGTTTATGTAATAATGGTAAAGAACTGATTGATAAATTTTCTGATTCAAATAAAAATATAACTCCAGATATTATTTTAATGGACATTAATATGCCAATAATGAATGGTATTGAGACTACAGAATGGCTTACAAAACATCATTCGGATGCAAAAGTTTTAGCACTTTCTGTAGAAGATGATGAAATTACAATTTTAAAAATGCTTCGTGCAGGCGCAAAAGGATATTTACTAAAAGACACCGAAAAATCTATTTTAGAACATGCCTTATTAGAAGTTATCAAAAACGGATTTTATCATACTAGAGATGTTACAAATATATTAATGAATTCAATTTCTGGAGAACAAAAATCAATACAACTCAAGGAAAAAGAATTGATTTTTATAAAGTATGCCTGTACAGAAATGACCTATAAAGAAATTGCTGATAAAATGTTCTTGAGTCCTAAGACTATTGATGGTTATAGACAGGTATTGTTTGAAAAATTAGGCGTTAAAAATAGAATTGGATTAGCCATGTATGCTATCAGAAATAAAATATTTACACCTTAATGTCAATAATTTTCTAACTTCTGGTCTGGTTTTTGAGTACCAGTATCGAATTTAAACCTTATTTTTGCCAAATGGAAGAAACAAACAGACAGAAAAAAATTGCGGGAGTCTTACAAAAAGACTTAGTTGATGTGCTTCAAAAAGCAGCACAAGATGGTATGAAAGGCGTTTTAATCTCTGTTACTAAAGTGCGTGTTACTACAGATCTATCTGAAGCAAAGGTATTTATCAGTGTTTTTCCGTCAGAAAAAAGAGAAGAATTGTTAAAAGGAATTATTTCTAATACTATAACTATTCGTCATGAATTGGCAAAACGAACAAGACATCAATTGCGTAGAATGCCACATTTATCATTTTTTGCTGATGATTCTTTAGATTATATTGATGGAATTGAAAGTGCTTTAAAAGGCGATAGAGACAATCCTATTACAAACCCTGAGGTATTAGACAAACGCCAAAAAAAATAAAACTTGAATTTTCCACTGTACATTGCAAAACGTTATTTGTTTTCAAAAAGCAGTAATAACACCATAAATATTATTACAATTATTGCTACAATTGGTGTTATTATTGGTACAATGGCATTATTTATTGTTCTTTCCGGATTTTCTGGATTAAAAACATTCAGTATAAATTTCTTAAAAACTTCTGACCCTGATTTTAAAATATCAGCAATAAAAGGAAAAACTATCGAGTTTTCTGAAAGTATAAAGTCTAAAATTGAAGAAGTTAATGGTATTGCTCATTACACCAAGGTGATTGAAGAACGTGCTTTTTTTGATTTTAAGAACAAAACACATCTTGCATATATAAAAGGCGTAGAGGAAAATTTTCTAAAGATAAATAACATCGACACTGCAATTGTTGTTGGTAATTGGATTGATTTTAACTTTACCAACAATGCAGTTATTGGAAACGGAATTTCTAACAAACTTTCGATGGGAATTAACGACTATCTTGAACCACTAAAAATCTATGTTCCAAAAGCAGGAAGCGGTTATGTAGAAAGTATTAAAAAAGATGTAAATGCTATTTATACACAGCCTACAGGTATATTTATGCTCAATGAAGAACTCGATAAAAAGTATGTTTTTATTCCGATAGCACTTGCACAACAATTATTGAGTTATTTGCCTAATCAAATTAGTGCGATCGAAGTAAAAGTTGACAACCTTGACGATAGAGAAAATACTATCGAAAATCTACAAAAAACACTTGGAAATAATTATAAAATTCAAACAAGAGAACAACTAAATGCTGTTTTTTATAAGATGCTAAACACCGAAAACTTGGCTTCATATCTTATTTTTACACTAATTTTAATCATTGCTTTATTTAATGTTATTGGTGCATTGATTATGATGATATTTGACAAAAAAAGCAATTTAAAAACACTTTATAATTTAGGTACAACAATAAAAGAAATCAGAAAAATATTTGTTTTACAAGGTTTTTTACTCTCCTTTTTTGGATTGATATTTGGACTAACGCTCGCAATAATATTGGTATTCGTTCAACAACGTTTTGGCTTTTTTATGATTACGAAATCGCTTGCTTTTCCAATAGAATTTCAACTATTTAATGTAATTGTAGTCTTTTTTACAATTCTTGTTTTGGGTTATATCGCTTCGTTAATTGCGAGTAGTAGGATTACTAAAGAGGCTCTAGAGTAAGGTACCTAAAGAATCACCCAAACTTCTGTAATACTTCATCCAAAACATCATATACATCTTGTGCAGAGTCTGAAGTAACCATTTTAAGCCTATAAGGTTTAAAATTAGGAATTCCTTTAAAATAATTGGTGTAATGACGTCTTGTTTCCATTACGCCAACAATCTCAACTTCTTTCCATGCAATTTCCATTTCAAGATGTCTTTTTGCCATTGCAACTCTATCTGCAATAGAAATTTCTGGTAAGTGTTCTTCTGTTTCAAAAAAATGTTTTACCTGCTTAAAAAACCAAGGGTTACCTATACTTGCTCGTCCAATCATGGCACCGTCTAATCCGTATTTATCACGCATTTCTACGGCTCTTTCAGGTGTATTTACATCTCCATTTCCAAAAACAGGAATGTGCATTCTTGGATTATTTTTTACCTCAGCAATTGGTTTCCAATCAGCATCTCCTTTATACATTTGTGCGCGTGTACGACCGTGAATAGCAATTGCTTTACAACCAACATCTTGAATTCTTTCGGCAACCTCAACAATTTTTATTGAATCATGATCCCAACCTAAACGCGTTTTTACAGTAATTGGCAAATCTGTATGTTTTACCATTGCTTCAGTCAAAGAAACCATTAAATCGATGTCTTTTAATATTCCTGCACCTGCGCCTTTCGACACTACTTTTTTCACAGGACAGCCAAAATTAATATCAATAATATCTGGTTTCGATTGCTCTACAATTTCAATTGTACGCAACATAGAATCGAGGTTTGCTCCAAAAATTTGTATTCCTACAGGACGCTCTTTTTCATAAATATCCAACTTTTTTATGCTCTTTGCAGCATCACGAATCAAGCCTTCTGAAGAAATAAACTCGGTATATACAACATCTGCGCCTTGCTCTTTACACAATGCTCTAAATGGTGGGTCACTTACATCTTCCATTGGCGCAAGTAGTAATGGAAAGTCGGGTAACTCTATGTCGCCTATTTTTATCAATGTTTTGGGTTTTCAGTTGGCAGTGTTCAGCATCTTTATTTTTCTTCCCGCAGATTTACGCAGAAAAAATTAGCGAAAATCAGCAATATCTTCGGGAAATGTTAGCAGAGTCAAATCTAAAAAGTAACGTTTAGCGCTACTTCTTTTCCATCGCGAATGATAATCACTTTTATTGTTGCTCCTTTTTCAAATTTAGATAAAGACTTTACATAATCCATCATTGAATTTACTTCAATATCACCCATTTTCACAACAACATCACCTTTTTTTATTCCTGCTTTATGTGCTGATTTCTCTTCTGTAACACCACTAATTTGCATTCCTTTTCCATCAAATAAATAATCGGGAACAACACCTAAGGTTACTTTAAAACCTGCGCCTTTTTTAGTTTCATTTTTGGTCTTCGTAAATGTTAATTTTGCATCATCATCTAAATCAGAAATAATAGCAAAAAGATATTCAGAAATTAAATTCATCCCTTCATAATTCAGCAAATCTGTATCGTCTGTAGGCTTGTGATAATCTTCGTGTTGTCCTGTAAAAAAGTGTAATACAGGGATATCAGCTAAATAAAAACTTGTGTGATCTGAAGGTCCAACTCCAGATTCTTTTAAAACTAAACGAAATTTATTTTTAGGGTCTTCTTCTAATGTTTTTTTGAATATTGGAGATGTTCCAACGCCATAAACGGCCAAAGCACTATCCTTTTTCAATCTTCCAACCATATCCATATTTACCATATAATTAACCGATTTCAGGTCAATTGTAGGGTTTTTTACAAAATAATTAGAACCCAATAAGCCCATTTCTTCAGCAGAAAAAGCCATAAATAAATAGTTGTTTTGAGTGTTTTTATTTTTCAACTTACTAGCCAAATTTAAAAGTACTGCAATTCCACTAGCGTTGTCATCTGCGCCATTGTGAATTTGCTTTTCTTCGCCTCTATACAACGAACCTTCACCTCCATAACCTAAATGGTCGTAATGCGCTCCAATAATAATTGTTTTATCGGCTTTATTGTCAAGATATCCAATTATATTGTTTCCTGTAATTGTTCCGTCTATATTTTCTGTAAATTTTACCTCTTCATGCGGATGCGATTTAGGCTTAAAAGAAAATGGCTGTAAGAAATTTGCCGTTCCTTTCGGTTCTAAGCCTAATTCTTTAAAGCGTTTTGAAATGTAATCTGCCGCTTTTTTTTCGCCTTCAGTTCCTGTTTGTCTTCCTTCTAATTTGTCATCAGCCAAGAAAGAAACATCTTCTTTAATTTTGTTTTCTGGTTTGTACTCCTCTTTACATCCGAATAGCGATATAAAAATTATTAATAGCGATACTTTCTTCATCTTATATGTCTTAGTTTTGCACAAAACTACTAATAAAATCAACAAATGAAATATATTTATTCGCTTTTTTTTATAACGTTACTTTTTTCTTGTAAAACTGAAAAAAAAGATTCGCAAAACGAAGATGCTGTTGCTGGAGCAACAAAAATTGTAAACGAGACACACTATCCGCAAGAGAAACATTTAAAAAACATCAAGCAGTTGACCTTTGGAGGCGATAATGCGGAAGCTTATTGGAGTTTTGATGGTAAAAAACTTGTTTTTCAGGCTTCCAACCATTGGGATTTAGAATGTGACCAAATTTTTGTTATGAATGCTGATGAAATTTTACCAGAAGGAAAAGTTCCGCAAATGGTAAGCACAGGAAAAGGACGTACAACCTGTAGTTATTTTCTTCCAGGCGATGCTACAATTGTATATTCATCTACACATTTGGGCGATGAGACTTGTCCAATAGTTCCTAAAAAAGAAGATTTTGGAGGGAAATATATTTGGCCTGTTTATGATACATTCGATATTTTTGTTGCTGATACTAAAGGAAACCAACTAAAACAATTGACTTTTGAAAAAGGCTACGATGCTGAACCAACTGTTTCGCCAAAAGGTGATAAAATTGTATTTACCTCTACTCGATCTGGAGATTTAGAACTTTATACAATGAATATTGATGGCTCTGATGTAAAACAAATCACCTTTGAATTAGGTTATGACGGAGGCGCATTCTTTTCTCCAGACGGCACAAAAATAGTCTTTAGATCTTCTCGCCCTAAAACGGAGAAAGACATTAAAGAGTATAAAGATTTATTAGCACAAGGATTGGTAATGCCAACCTATATGGAAATATATGTGTGTAATGTTGATGGAAGTGATTTACAAAAAATTACCGATTTAGGAGGTGCAAATTGGGCGCCATTTTTTCATCCAAGTGGAAAGAAAATTATCTTCTCAACCAATCATCACAAAGAAAAACATGATGGGTTTAATCTATTTATGATAGATATTGATGGTAAAAATTTGGAACAAATCACTTTTGATGGTGTTTTTGACGCATTCCCAATGTTTTCTCCTGATGGAACAAAATTAGTTTTCTCTTCTAACCGTAATAATGGTGGAGGAAAAGACACAAACCTTTTTACTGCTGAATGGGTAGATTAAGCGAAAATCAAGGTTCTATATAAAAGACCTCATGATTTTTAAAATTTATGAAGTTTTTTGATTTCTTATTAAAATTGATAGAACAACAATACTTATAATAAAAGAGATTTCTATAATTCGTTGGTATAACCCTATAAAATGTGAAGTTAAATTTGTAAGTAAAATGCCTACAAATAAAACTGAAATACTTCCAAAAATAATAATCACTTGAGGTGTTTTTTTATAACTTTCTAGTTTTTGTAATCCAACACCAATTAATAAAAGACTTATAGGCACAAATAGATAAGTAAGCATTCCCGTTAAATTATGTATTATCTGTGAAATACTTGGCGTAACTAATTCGCTTCCGCAACCAGAATCACATGGAAATAGTCCAACGATTATTGTTCCTATTCCATAAAAAACACCAAGTCCAATAAAACCAGTTTTAATTAATTTTGATTTAGGAAGTTTTTTAAATCCAACAAAAGAAAAAATTGCTATTAAAATACCACTTGGAATATAACCGAAATAACGAAAAATCTTTCCGTAAGGAGTATCAATAGCCATTGACTCACTAATAAACTGAGACATTTGATTATAATCATCAAACTGAAAACCTCCTAAAATTGAAGCAAGTCCAAAAAAGGTTACTCCAAATATTCCAATCAAATAAACGGTTTTGTTATTCATCATTTGTTTATTGGTCCCAAATGGAGTTAAAACTATGTACTTTAGTGCATCTCGCTTTAGCTTCTAAAAATTTTATTCAGTTTCGTTAAAAGAAAATTGAGTTCAGAAATGATTTTTTATCTCCAATTTTCATTCGAGTAATCACGTATTGCTGACTTTAGTCAGATTTAAAAACCTATGGACTTGTAGTCCATAGTGGTTTAGTTATTAGAGACGATTAAGACGTTGTTTTGTAACTTTTAAAGTGATAATGTTCCTGCAATCAATTGCAAATAACTCCTATTAATAAGGTATATTTGCAAACTGAACGAAGATATAGGATGAAGCACATTAGAAATTTTTGCATAATTGCACATATTGATCACGGAAAAAGTACACTTGCCGATAGATTACTCGAATTTACAGGAACGATAACGGATAGAGAAAAGAAAGATCAGTTATTAGATACAATGGATTTGGAACGTGAACGTGGAATTACTATAAAATCGCACGCCATTCAAATGGAATATACTTTTGAAGGTCAAGAATATGTTTTAAACCTTATTGATACTCCTGGACACGTAGATTTTTCTTATGAAGTCTCTCGTTCTATTGCTGCTTGCGAAGGCGCACTTTTAATTGTTGATGCAGCACAAAGTATTCAAGCGCAAACCATTTCTAATTTATATTTAGCCTTAGAAAACGATTTAGAAATAATTCCTATTTTAAATAAAGTAGATTTACCAAGCGCCAATCCAGAAGAAGTTACAGATGATATTGTAGATTTATTGGGTTGCGATCCAGAAGAGGTAATTCATGCAAGTGGAAAAACAGGCTTTGGAATTGATGCCATTTTAGAAGCAGTTATAAAAAGAGTTCCTGCTCCAAAAGGCGATGTAAATGCGCCCTTACAAGCCCTAATTTTTGATTCGGTTTACAATACTTTTAGAGGAATTGAAACGTATTTTAGAGTTTTTAATGGCGAAATAAAAAAAGGGCAACGTATTAAATTCGTTGCAACAGATAACGAATATTTTGCTGATGAAGTTGGGACATTAAAGTTAGAACAAGTTGCAAAACAATCAGTAAAAGCAGGAGATGTTGGTTACCTTATTACAGGAATAAAAACTGCAAAAGAAGTAAAAGTTGGAGATACTATTACTGATGCAAAAACTCCTACAACCAATATAGTAGAAGGTTTTGAAGATGTAAAACCAATGGTTTTTGCAGGGATTTATCCTGTGGACACCGAAGATTATGAGGAATTGCGAAATTCTATGGAAAAATTGCAATTAAATGATGCTTCCTTAGTTTTTCAGCCAGAAAGTTCGGCTGCATTAGGTTTTGGTTTTCGTTGTGGATTTTTAGGAATGCTACATATGGAAATCATCCAAGAGCGTTTGGAACGTGAATTTAATATGACCGTAATTACAACGGTTCCCAATGTTTCATATCATGCGTTTACCAATAAAAATCCAGATGAAGCATTTATCTTAAACAATCCTTCGGATTTACCAGATCCATCGACTCTTAATAGAATTGAAGAACCGTTTATCAAAGCATCTATTATTACAAAAGCCGACTTTGTTGGAAATGTAATGTCTTTATGTATTGAAAAACGTGGAATGATAACCAATCAGACCTATTTAACAACCCAACGTGTAGAATTAACATTCGATATGCCTTTGGCAGAAATTGTTTTTGATTTTTATGATAGATTAAAAACCGTTTCTAAAGGATATGCTTCGTTTGATTATTCACCAATTGGAATGAGAGAATCGAAATTGGTGCGTTTAGATATTTTATTAAATGGAAATTCTGTAGATGCGCTTTCTGCTCTTATTCATGCTGATAATGCACAGAATATTGGTAAAAAAATGTGTGTAAAGTTAAAAGAATTGATACCAAGACAACAATTTGACATTCCAATTCAAGCAGCAATTGGCGCAAAAATTATTTCTCGTGAAACCATTAAAGCACTTCGAAAAGATGTAACTGCAAAATGTTACGGAGGAGATATTTCTCGTAAAAGAAAATTGCTTGAAAAACAGAAAAAAGGGAAAAAACGTATGCGCCAAGTAGGAAATGTAGAGATTCCTCAACAAGCATTTATGGCTGTTTTAAAGTTAAACGACTAATTTATAAACTTAATTACAATAAATGGTAATGGTGCCAAAAATAGTTGGTAATTTTTTCAATACTATTTTTATCTTTAGCGAGTTAATCCGAAAAGGACATGAGCAATGCTGAGGAGCAACTTATTAGCGATAGGATTATCTTTATACAGTAATGAAAAGGGCTTTCTTTTTAGAGTCCTTTTTTCATTACTGGTAAGTTTATGGCTAATAAAAACCTACATCTTATTTTTAAAGTACAAATACCACATTAAATATTGTTTTCTATGATTATAAGACAAGCCTCGATGTATGTTTAAGTGCCCTTTCATGTGACCAAAAAATGATTCTATAGAATTGGATGATTTCGGGGTATTAGGATTGTCTAAATAATGAAACATATTTGGTAATGCTCTTTTGATAGTCATGAAAGATCTTCTAACCATTTTGTGTGTAAACCAATATCTATCTGTTTCCAAATTATAACTTTTTTCATTGATATAATCTTTAGGGCATCTCTAAAAACTCTTAATTTCATTTGAGTGTTATTTTCCACTAATTTTTTTGAATTACTATTTTTCTATTTTAAATCTCATTTGATTCACAATCAGTTAGTTGTATTTTAATAATTTCTAAAATAGACGGA
>JAKITY010000007.1 GCA_021647835.1 Flavobacteriaceae bacterium
TAGCCCTAAAAATAGGACTGTATAACTCAAAATGAAGAAATTCTACTCGAAAATTAATAAAAAATCAAAAATATAATTTGAAAATTAAAGTTTATTAATCAAGAACCTATACTGCAACGGTCTTAAATTAGTATTATCAAAGGTGTATCTTTTGGATATGCTTGTAGTTCTATTAATTGTTCTTTGGATGGAGAAATGTGATTGGTAAGCGTAATTTAACTTATTAAATTCATTTTGACCGAAGTTAGTGGTTTTTTTGTTAAAAATAAAAACCGTCAAAAATCTATTTATTTTTGCAATAAAAATTGTTGAGAGTTTGACTTTGAGTCAAGCCCTCAATGATTAAAAGCGACAACAATTAAATTATCTCCATCTTTCGCAATAAAAAGGAAGCATTCATGTTCTTACAAACCCCTTTTTTAAAGGAATAGTCAAAGTATAACTCGTCATCAATAATCTCAGCATCAAAATAGTAGTTTTTAACATCTTCTAATTTTTTTTCTATTTCGCAAAGACTTAAATCGTGTGTTGCAATAATTCCTGTGGCGTTTGAAGCAACTAATTTCTCTACAAATTTTCTTGAGCCTATCGCTTTATCTGTGCTGTTTGTTCCTTTTAAAATTTCATCGAGAATGATAAAATAAGGTTCTTTTTGAATTTCATCTACAATGAATTTTAAGCGTGTCAATTCTGAAAAGAAATACGAACTATCATCAGTCAACGAATCTGAAGTTCGCATACTTGTAATTAATTTTACTGGTGAATAAGTACTTTTTTTAGCGCAAATTGGCAAACCAACATTTGCCATTACAATATGCAAGGAAACGGTACGTAAAAAAGTACTTTTTCCTGCCATATTTGCGCCTGTAACAATAAAAAACTGTTCGTGATGGATACTTAAATCATTATCTACACGCTTTTCAACTTTCAATAAAGGATGCCCTAATTGTTTAGTCGAAATGGCTATTTTACTATCAACTATTTCAGGAAAAATGTATGTTGGATGATTGAATGTGAAATTTGCTAAGGAATTATAAGCGTCAAAAAACGAAATCACTTCAAACCAATCTCCAACCTTGTGATTATAGTCTTGAATCCATTGCTCTATCTTGTAACTTTGCTTACAATCCCACAATAAAAAACCGTTGCCAACAATAGCAAAAAAGATGTTATTTCGACTATCTAAAGCATCTAATATTTTTGAAAATTCATTAAAAATTAAAGATGCTTTTTTTCCTTCGAATGTTATTTTTTCTTGTTTTTCTTTTAGAATTTTTGATGTAAAAGTTTCATTTTCTATTTGATTTAATAGTAATGAATATTGTCTAAAAGTATTTTTTATTTTGTCAGAATTAGAAGATAAATCGGATATTTTTTTTAAATATCTTCCTGTTACAAACAAGCCAATAAACATCCAAATAATTGCAGGAAAAGGAGAAAGGATACTCATAAAAGACAAACCTAAAAGTACTGCTGAAACAATAGCGAAAATGAACGGTAACCTTTTCATTATTGTTGGTAAAAAAGAATTATATTTTTGTAGCCAATTAATAATTGTTTTTGCTGGAGTTTCTATAGTAACTAAACTTGCAATGGCTGAGAAATTTTGCCTCCATTTCGCAATTGAAGCGAGTTCTTTTAGTGCATTTTGCCTTAAAACTATATTATCTATTGAATTTGCATTTAATTCTTCTGCCAATTTTTTTGAACCTTCTGTTATCGTTGTTCTATTTATAAATTGATAAAAAGAACCTCGACCAAATAAATCAATATCCAAACTATAAAAGTGTTTTGGATCTTGAAATTCTAATCCTTGTGCTCTTTCATAAAAATCTCCTGTTGAGATTTTAATTTCTTCTTGATTGATAGTTGTCAACCTTTCAGACAATTCTTTTTCTGATTTTACTTTTGAGTATTTCTTCAATAAAAAAAGGAAAACAACCAAACCTATCACTCCAATAATGACTCTAACTTGAGTTTGCTGAAAAGTCAAATACACGCTAATTCCTGTTCCTAAAAAAATCAAAAAACGAACTAAACTGAGTCGAATTAGACGTTTTTTAGCATTTTTTGTGTCAATTTGATGCTTTTTTAGTTGTTTTTGATAAAATTCTGTTGGTTGCATTTATTGTAATTAATCATCAAAGAAACAAAAAATCTCAAACCTTTTAATGATTTGAGATTTTATAAATATCATTTCTTGATTTGTTTATCCTTTAGAAGTCGCTTTTAAATATTCACGATTCATTCTTGCGATATTTGTTAATGAAATTCCTTTAGGGCATTCCACTTCACATGCACCTGTATTAGTGCAATTTCCAAAACCTTCAGCGTCCATTTGAGCAACCATATTCATCACTCTATCTGTAGCCTCAACTTGACCTTGTGGTAACAATGCATATTGAGATACTTTAGCCGAAACAAATAACATAGCGCTTGAATTTTTACAAGTTGCTACACAAGCACCACAACCAATACAAGTTGCTGCGTCCATCGCTTCATCAGCAGCACTTTTTGCAATAGGAATTGCATTTGCATCTTGTGTATTTCCCGAAGTGTTTACAGAAATAAATCCTCCTGATTGTTGAATACGCTCAAAAGCAGTACGATCTACAACTAAATCTTTAATCACAGGAAAAGCATTTGCTCTAAAAGGTTCTATATAGATAGTATCGCCATCATTAAACATACGCATGTGCAACTGACACGTTGTAATTCCTCTATCTGGACCATGTGCTTGACCGTTGATATACATAGAACACATTCCGCAAATTCCTTCACGGCAATCATGATCAAAAGCTACTGGTTCATCTCCTGAATTTACTAACTGTTCATTTAAAACATCCATCATTTCTAAAAATGACATGTGTTCTGAAATATCAGTAACTTTATATTTAACTAATTTCCCTTTATCGTTTGCATCTTTTTGACGCCAAATTTTTAATGTAAGATTCATAATATTAGGTTTGAGGGATTTGCGAAAAGCGAAAAGGGTCAATTCTTTTCTTCAAGTTTTTTAATTAACGAGTTCAGCATTTTGCTGATTTCAACAATTAAACTCTCAATGGTTTCACTATCACTTATATATTTTAATTCTTTTGTTATTAATACTTGTGTTTCTAATTCAAACAAAGAGCCTCTAGAAATTCTTAAAAATCGAATATAATTTTTTCAAGATAATCTTCCCCAACCTTCTGCAATATTTGAAGGAATGGATACTGATGCTCTTCGCATTTGACTTGTCAATCCAAATTTTTCATTATCAGGAAAACTTGCTGAAATCATATAAACTTTCTTAACTAAAATCATAGATTTCTGCCAAACAATCAATTCCTTATATGATTTTAACACAGACATTTTTTTATTTTAGGATTTAGTTAATAGTTGCAACTCATCGCTATTCCCTAATTACTTATACGAACGAGTTTTTAACTCAATATCTTTAAATTCTAATTCTTCTTTGTGCAATACTGCTTCACTTGGTTTTCCTGTGTATTCCCATGCAGAAACATAGGCAAAATTGACATCATCACGTTTTGCTTCACCATCTTCAGTAACATGTTCTTCTCTAAAATGACCTCCGCAAGATTCCTCACGATTTAAAGCATCTTTGGCAAATAACTCTCCTAATTCTAAGAAATCTGCTACTCTTCCTGCTTTTTCTAATTCTTGATTAAATTCATTTAAACTTCCCGGAACTTTTACATGCTTCCAAAAATCTTCACGTACTTCTTGAATCTCTTGAATTGCTTCTTCCAATCCTTTTTTATTACGAGCCATTCCACATTTTTCCCACATAATTTTTCCTAATTTCTTGTGGTAATAATCAACAGAATGTGTTCCTTTATTATTGATAAAAAAGTCTAATTGTTCTTTTACTGATTTTTCTGCTGCATCAAATTCAGTTGTTTTAGTAGAAATTTCTCCAGTTCTGATATCATCAGCCAAATAATCTCCAATTGTATAAGGCAATACGAAATATCCGTCAGCAAGACCTTGCATCAAAGCAGATGCTCCTAATCTATTCGCACCATGATCAGAGAAATTTGCCTCTCCAATACAATACAACCCTTCAACAGTGGTCATCAAGTTATAGTCAACCCAAACGCCTCCCATCGTGTAATGAGTTGCAGGATAAATCATCATTGGTGTTTTATACGGATTCTCAGCAACAATTTTCTCATACATCTGAAATAAATTTCCATATTTTGCCTCTATAATTGCAGTTCCTAACTCAATAACTTTTTCTTTAGAAGGATTTGTTATATGATGTAATTTTGCTTGTTCTTTTCCATAACGTTGTATAGCAGATTTAAAATCTAAATACACCGCTTCTCCTGTTGCATTCACTCCATAACCAGCATCACAACGCTCTTTTGCTGCTCTTGAAGCAACATCACGTGGAACTAAATTACCAAACGCAGGATAACGCCTTTCTAAATAATAATCTCTTTCTTCTTCTGATAAATCTGTTGGTTTTTTACGACCTTCTCTAATTGCCATCACATCATCCATGTTTTTTGGCACCCAAATACGTCCGTCATTACGAAGTGATTCAGACATCAATGTTAATTTTGACTGATAGTCTCCACTTCTAGGAATACAAGTCGGATGAATTTGTGTGTAACAAGGGTTTGCAAAATACGCTCCTTTTTTATGGATTTTCCACGCAGCAGTTGCGTTACTTCCCATCGCATTGGTCGATAAGAAATAAACATTCCCGTATCCTCCAGAAGCAATCACAACAGCATGCGCAGAGTGACGTTCTATTTCTCCTGTGATTAAATTACGTGCAATAATTCCTCTTGCTTTGCCGTCAATTTTTACAACATCAAGCATTTCATGACGATTGTGCATGGTGATTTTACCACGCGCAATCTGTCTATTCATTGCGGAATATGCTCCAAGTAATAATTGTTGTCCTGTTTGACCTTTAGCGTAAAAAGTTCTTGAAACCAAAACTCCACCAAACGAACGGTTGTCAAGTAATCCTCCGTAATCACGTGCAAAAGGAACTCCTTGAGCCACACATTGGTCAATAATATTTCCTGAAACTTCTGCTAATCTATAAACATTTGCTTCTCTTGAACGATAATCACCTCCTTTTACAGTATCATAAAACAAGCGATAGTTAGAATCGCCATCTCCTTGATAATTTTTTGCAGCATTGATACCTCCTTGAGCAGCAATTGAATGCGCTCTTCTTGGTGAATCTTGATAACAAAATGCTTTTACATTATAGCCTAATTCCGCTAATGTTGCTGCTGCAGAACCTCCTGCTAAACCTGTACCAACAACGATAATATCAATATTTCGTTTGTTTGCTGGATTAACAAGATTGATATGTTCTTTATAATTTGACCACTTATTTGCAAGTGAATCTCCTTTAGGTACTCTTGAATTTAATGTTGTCATACCTTATTTTTAATGATTAAAATGATGGAAAAGTGCAATGAAAATAAAACCTAATGGAATCAAAATAGCATACGCCTTTCCAAAGGTTTTTAATCCTTTTGTATATTTATTATTTGCGCCAACTGATTGAAATGCTGAATTAAAACCATGTAATAAATGCAATGCTAAAAATACAAATGCAATACAGTATAAGGCAACCCTCCAAATTGGAACAAATTTTTCTTGCAATTCATGAAAATACCTAAACTCACCATTGTGCAATCCAGACATATCGCCTAAAATATATTTTGTATTCAATTCTGGAATCCAAAAATCAATAAAATGAATAATCATAAATATTAATATTGCCAATCCTGAATAAATCATATTTCTACTCATCCAAGATGAATTTGCAGCCCCCTTATTTTTAGCGTATTTAACACCTTGTGCCTTCTTGTTTTTGATTTCTAATACAAAACCCATCACAAAATGAAATATAACTCCAAACAACAAAACTGGTTGCATTACATATTGAATTAAAGGGTTTGTTCCCATAAAATGGGATGTTTCATTAAAAGCATCAGCACTAAAAACAGATGTAATATTTATGGCAAAATGCTGTAATAAGAAAAACATCAAAAAGAATGCTGAAAGTGCCATTGACACCTTTCTTGCTATTGACGAGGATAAAAGTCCGCTCATGTTTATATAAGTTAATTTGTGATAACAAAGGTACTATAACTTATCTGCTCCAAAAAATGATTTGTTTGTTTTTTAGGATATTTAGAAAGTTTCTAAAGACGCAATCATAAAATTTGTATAAATTTGCTTTTCTTAAAATTCAGTAGAGAATGAAATATTTACCAATAGACAATACTCTTTTTATAAAAAGCCGCAAGAAATTTAGTGCTAAAATGAAGCCGAATTCATTGGCTGTTTTTAATTCTAACGACATCTATCCCGTGAGTGCCGATAGCACATTGCCGTTTGCACAACATAGAGATATATTCTATTTAAGTGGCGTAGATCAAGAAGAAAGTATCTTGGTTTTATTTCCAGACGCTGTTCATAAAAAACATCGAGAAGTGTTGTTTTTAAAAGAAACGAACGCACATATTGCTATTTGGGAAGGAGAAAAACTGACTAAAAAAACAGCCTTTGAAACAACAGGAATTGAAACTGTTTATTGGCTACAAGACTTTGAAAAAATATTTTTTGAATTGATGACTCAAGCCGAAAATGTATATCTCAATACCAATGAACACTATCGTTCAAATGTTGAAACAGAAACACGTGAAGATCGGTTTATCAAAAAATGCAAAAGCACATATCCTGCGCACAACTATTTGCGTAGTCAACCTATTTTACAACGCATCAGAGCCGTTAAAGAACCAGAAGAAATTGCATTAATTCAACAGGCGTGTATGATTACCGAAAAAGGGTTTCGCAGGGTTTTAGGCTTTGTAAAACCAAACGTTTGGGAATATGAAATTGAAGCAGAATTTATACATGAATTTACTCGAAATAGAGCCAATGGATTTGCTTACACGCCAATTATAGCAAGTGGCTTTAATGCCAATGTATTACATTATATTGAAAACAATCAACAGTGTAACGCTGGCGATATAATTTTAATGGATGTTGGTGCAAGTTATGCAAATTACGCAAGCGATATGACACGAAGTATTCCTGTTTCAGGAAGATTTACTGATAGACAAAAAGACGTTTACAACGCAGTACTTCGTGTTAAAAAAGCGGCTACAAAAATGCTAGTTCCAGGAACTATCTGGGCAGATTATCATGTGGAAGTTGGTAAAATAATGACTCTAGAATTAATAGGTTTAGGATTATTAACCAACGAAGAAGTGAAAAATGAAGATCCAAAAAAACCTGCCTATAAAAAATATTTTATGCACGGAACTTCTCATCATTTAGGACTCGATACGCACGATTATGGTATTTTAACCGAACCAATGCAAGAAGGAATGGTGTTTACAGTTGAACCTGGAATTTATATTCCTGAAGAAAATTTAGGTATTAGGCTGGAAGATGATTATGTAATTCAAGAAAATGGAGAACCTTTTAATTTGATGCAAAATATTCCTATAGAAATTGAAGAGGTTGAAGCATTGATGAATGGTTGATAGATTTTTAGAGGTTGGACTGTTGGATTGTTAGATGTTTGATGAAAATATTTCCCGCAGATTTTCGAAGATACTTCGGCTTTAGTTTATCTTGAATACTTCGACTTTAGCCTGTCTTGAGCGCAGTCGAAAGGCTCAACATGCTTTTAATTTTCTGCGAAAATCTGCGACATCCCGAATAGTCAGGACAGGTACTGCGAAAACAAGCATATAAAGTAGTTGTCGATGCTTTTTCCTGTCTTAATTAAAATGCATCTCTAAATTATGCTCACAAAATCAATAACATCAATATGCAAAGTTTTGTAACCTATAAAAATATTCAAGTTGGATTTTCTTCAGCAGGAAAAGGAAGTGTTGTTGTTTTGCTACACGGCTTTTTAGAAAACAGCACGATGTGGAATGGCATTACTCCTACTCTTTCCAAAAGAAATCGTGTAATTACCATTGATTTATTAGATCATGGAGACACCGAATGTTTGGGTTATGTCCATACAATGGAAGACCAAGCAAAAATGGTGAAATTTGTTTTAAATCATTTAAAATTGAGACGTTTTACAATTATTGGTCATTCTATGGGTGGCTATATTGCACTTTCGTTTGCACATTTATTTCCTGAAAATACTAAAGGAATATGCTTGCTAAATGCTACTTACCAAAACGACAATCGAGAACGGAAATTACTCCGATCTCGTGCTATTAAAATGGCAGAAAATAACTATGAAAATATGGTTAGAATATCGTTTACTAATTTATTTAGTGAAAATAGTAGAACCGTTTTTAAATCAGAAATTAAAAAAGCATTAATTGAGGCTTTGAAAACACCTGTTCAAGGTTATATTGCTGCACAAGAAGGAATGAAAATCCGTAAAGAATTCACCTCTTTTTTTAAAAATGCTTCGTTTAAAAAATTAGTCGTCATTGCAAAAAAAGATTCGGTTATTGACGCAAAAAAAGTGCTGTTATTTACACAAAAAAACAACATTCCCGTAAGTGTTCTTCAAGAAGGACATATGAGCCATATCGAAAATAAAAAAAAACTTATTGAAGTACTGAAAGATTTTGAGAAATAGGCGGACACGTGCCTAATTACATTTTATTTAAATTACTGGCTGTTTTTCCCGCAGATACCGCAGATTTTCGCAGAAAATAAAAATAACCAATCTGCGAAAATCTGCGGTATCTGCGGGGAAAAATTATTAATGTGTTTTGCTGTCTTTATCCGAAAGTGAATTCCAGCCTTGAGCAACAATTGCTATTTTTTGATTTCCGCGAGTTATTAAGTGAACGCCTTCATTTTTATCGGTTATATGACCAATAACAGTTAAATTTGGGTTTCCTTTTATCTTTAAAAAATCTTCTTGAGAGATTGTAAATAACAATTCATAGTCTTCGCCTCCGCTTAAAGCAATAGTTGTGGCGTCTAAATTAAACTCTTCGCAAGTAGAAATTACTTGAGGATCTAACGGGATTTTATCTTCATAAATATTACATCCAACTTCAGATTGACTCGTAATATGTAAAATTTCAGAAGATAATCCATCAGAAATATCAATCATAGATGTTGGTTTTACACCTAGCTTTTTCAGCAATAAAATAACGTCTTTTCGTGCTTCTGGTTTTAATTGTCGCTCTACCAAATAAGAATAGTGTTCTAAATCTGGTTGCGAATTAGGGTTTGCCTTAAACACTTGCTTTTCTCTTTCCAATACTTGCAAACCTAAATATGCAGCGCCTAAATCTCCTGTAACTACTAACAAATCATTTGGTTTAGCGCCATTTCTATAAACAACATCTTTTTTGTCGATCTCACCAATTGCAGTAATACTAATCATCATTCCTGTAGTTGAAGATGTGGTATCTCCGCCAACCAAATCAACCGTATAATTTACACACGCCAACTGAATTCCAGCATATAGTGCTTCTAGTGCTTCCAGCGAAAAGCGATTGGAAATTGCAATAGAAACTGTAATTTGAGTTGCCTTGCCATTCATAGCATATATATCAGACAAGTTTACCACAACAGCCTTATACCCTAAGTGTTTCAAAGGCATGTAAGACAAATCAAAATGTACGCCTTCAATCAATAAATCGGTCGTAAGTAATATTTGTTTATTGCCAAACTCAAGAACTGCAGCATCATCACCAACACCTTTCTCAGTTGATTCACAATTAATTGTAAAATGTTTCGTTAAATGTTTAATAAGTCCAAATTCTCCTAATTCGGATAATGATGTTCTTTGCTCGCTCTTATTTTTTAACATTATAAAGGTAATTTTTATTAAACAAATCAATACATTTGTTGAATATGCAAAATTCACTATTTTTTTGATAACAATAGCACATTTTTGATAAATAATTCTATAACAGAAAACTAAATTAGTATGATTTTTAAAAACAAATCCCCTAAAGCAATTACATATGTTCTTTTTATAACATTCTCTTTATTTGTATTTCAAAATTGCTCTACAGAAAATATCGATTTAGACCCTGATAATGACGGGATAACAGGAACTTTAGATAATTGTCAAAACACAGCAAATCCAGACCAAGAAGATAGTGATAACGATGGTTTAGGAGATGCTTGTGATGATGATGATGACAACGATGGAATACCTGATGCAGACGATAACTGTCCAACAGTTGCAAATCCTAATCAAGAAGATTTTAACGATAATGGTGTTGGTGATGTGTGTGAAGATAGTGATGGCGATACTATTTTTGATGCTGTTGATAATTGTATAGATATAGAAAATCCTAACCAAGAAGATTTTGACAATGACGGTATTGGAAACCTTTGTGATGAAGATTATACCGCGCCAATTAGCCCTTGCGAAGATGGAATGGCAGGAATATACCCTTGCGATGGATATGATTTAATGGGTTTTGTAGATGTTGCTGATTTAGGAGGAGTCGAAGGAAATGATTCTTGGGGCTGGACAGACCCAACAACCGGAAAAGAATATGCCATTGTTGGAACAAACACAGGAACTGCTTTTATAGATATATCCGATACCCAAAATTTATTAGTTTTAGGAACGCTTCAAACTGCAACTACCAACAGTTCTTGGAGAGATATTAAAGTATATAACGATTACGCTTTTATAGTAAGTGAAGCTTCAGGACACGGAATGCAAATATTCGATTTAACAAGATTAAGAAACGTTACAAGTGCTCCTGAAACATTTACTACAGATGCGCACTATACTGGTTTTGGAAATGCGCATAATATTCTTATCAATGAAAATACAGGTTATGCGTATGCCGTAGGAACAAATACATTTAGTGGAGGAGCGCACTTTATAAACATACAAGACCCTATAAATCCTGTTGCCGCAGGAGGATTTTCTGCTGGAGGATATAGTCATGATGCACAAGTCGTTACTTATACTGGTCCAGATAGTGATTATATAGGACGTGAAATTTTTGTTGGAAGCAATGGAAATAAAATTGTCATTGCCGATGTTACTGATAAAGCAAGTCCTGTTTTAATAAAAAATATAACTTATGGTAGCATTGCTTACGCACATCAAGGTTGGTTTACAGAAGATTTAAAGTATTTCATTGTAGGTGATGAACTTGATGAATGGAATTTTGGGGGAAATACAAAAACACTAATATTTGATTTCACCGATTTAGACAATCCTTTTTTAGATACAACCTACACAGGACCTACAACAGCAATTGATCATAACGGATATGTAAAAGGAAACACCTATTATTTATCTAATTATAGTGCAGGAATACGCTTTTTAGATATTTCTGATATTGAAAACGGAAACATTGTTGAAGAAGGGTTCTTTGATAGTTTTCCAACACATGATAATACAAGTTTTAATGGCGTATGGAGTGTATATCCATATTTTGAAAGCGGAAATATTATTATAAGTGATATTGAAAAAGGACTACTAATTGTAAGAAAAAGTGGAACTTAAAATGAACTTAAATAGTTTAAAAAATAAAAAAATACTCTTAATAGTATTCTCTTTTATTCTTATTGGATGTTCAAAAAGTGAAACTCCTATTAAGCCAACACCTCAACTTGATTTTGTCAAAAATTTTGGAGGAACTAAAAATGAAAGAGCCCAATCTGTAATAAAAACAAATGATGGCGGTTATGCCGTTTTAGGTTTTACACAAAGTATTGATGGAGATATAACAGATAAAACCGTTGAAAATTTTGATTATTGGCTTTTAAAATTTGATAGTAATGACATCTTACAATGGTCAAAAACCTATGGAGGATCTAATGATGAAAGAGCCTTTAAAATCATACAAACCAACGATGGAGGTTATGCTTTTGTAGGATATTCAAATAGTAACAATGAAGATGTTTCAACAAATGCAGGACTTGATGATATTTGGATTGTAAAAACAGATGCTTCTGGAACTATTATTTGGGAGAAATCACACGGTTTTTCTGGTAACGATCAAGGATTTTCAATAATTCAAACTACAGATAATAAATACCTAATAACTGGAGTTTTAGATGTAACAGCATCTGGAGGAAATGGAAATGACCGAAGTGCTCAACACGCAGGAGGAGATTATTGGACTCTTAAATTAGACACTAACGGAGATAAAATTTGGCGAAGATACTTTGGAGGAACACTTACCGATTCATCTTATGACGTTGTTAGCACAAATGACAATGGATTTATACTCATTGGTTCTTCTGATAGTAACGATGTAGATATTACCAACAACAAAGGAACGTATGATTTTTGGATTGTAAAAATTGACACTGATGGAAATCAAGTATGGCAAAAATCTTTTGGAGGAAGCCAAATAGACGAAGCAAAAAGTATTGTAAAAACAACTGACGGAAATTATTTAATAGTTGGAGACAGTAGAAGTAGTGATGTAGATGTTACAAATTCAAAAGGAGCCGCAGATATTTGGCTTATTAAAATTTCTGATGAAGGAAACCTTATTTGGAAAAAATCCTATGGAGGAAGTAGTTTTGATGCAGCAAGACATATTTCTTCAACATTAGATGGCGGATATATTATTGCTGGAAGTTCTAGAAGTCAAGATATTGATGTTAATATAAATCAAGGGCAAAACGATGCTTGGATATTAAAAATTGACAATGCTGGAAATATAGAATGGCAAAAATCTTTTGGAGGAACAGAAATAGATTTTGCATATAGCACTGTGGAACTAAACAACCAAAGCATTATTGTTGTTGGAGAAAGTAATAGTTCTAATGGAGATGTACTTGAAAACAAAGGTTTTTCAGATCTACTAATAGCAAAAATAAAACTACAATAAAACACTAAAAACATATGAAATCTTTAAAACTTATAGTTGCATTTACACTTCTGTTTTTATTAACTGGATGTGAAGAAAATGAAGAAAATACCATAACACACGGCTCTTTAACTATTAATTTTTCTCACTATTGGGACGCTGAAAAAATAACTTCAGCAGATTTCAACGCAACAACATACACGAATGAAAGCAATAATATCCTAACCATTAGTCAATTGCGCTATTTAATTTCTAACATCACTTTACATAAACCTGATGGAAGTAGCATAGAACTATTAGACCATTATTTAGTTAATTTAGAAGGGTTAAGTAGCAATACCTCTATCACTATTTCTGGCACTGCTATTGACACTTATTCTAGCCTTTCTTTTACCTTCGGATTTAACGAAACAGACAATGTCGAAAACTATATTGACTTAAATTCTGCCTCTTGGAATTGGCCAGAAATGCTTGGCGGAGGATACCACTTTATGCAATTTGAAGGAAAATATGGCGCAACAGGAACCGAAAACCCATTTGCATATCATATGGGAACTGCAAGAGTAAGTACAGGCGTTTTTGAATCAAATCATTTTGATGTCTCTCTTGAAGGTTTTTCTACTAATGAAAACACAACGATTGAAATCAAAATGAATCTTGAGCAATGGTTTGAAAATCCGAATACTTGGGACTTAAACACCTACAATACCAATTTAATGTCAGATTATAATGCACAAAAAATGATGCAACAAAACGGCGCATCTGTATTTAGTTTAGGAGAAATCAATTAATAAAAAAAATGAAAAATCTAATAAATCTTATTTGTTTAGCACTTCTGTTTAGTTCGTGTAATGAAAGTGAAATAGAAACTTACACACAACACGTTCCAACACCATTAGCATTAGAAATTCCTCCATTATTTGCCGATAATATTT
The DNA here is from genome assembly GCA_021647835.1 of Flavobacteriaceae bacterium. Lineage (GTDB taxonomy): Bacteria > Bacteroidota > Bacteroidia > Flavobacteriales > Flavobacteriaceae > Urechidicola. The sequence continues at coordinate 13,724 of JAKITY010000007.1, forward strand.
TACCTCCAGTAATTCCAATAAACAACCCTCAAACAGTTGAAGGCGTTGCTTTGGGGAGAAAATTGTTTTTTGACACTATTTTATCTGGAGACAATACACAATCTTGTGCAAGTTGTCATTCTCCAGAAACTGCCTTTTCAGATTCAAACCAGTTTAGCACAGGAATTGATGGATCTTTAGGAGGTAGAAACTCAATGCCTATTTTTAATTTGGCATGGAATTATGATGAAAATTTTTTTTGGGACGGAAGAACATTTAGTCTTGAATCACAAGCCTTACAACCTGTAATAAACCCTATAGAAATGCACAACACATGGGTTTTGGCAGTTGCCGATTTACAAAACGACACACAATATCCTAATCTCTTTTTTGAAGCCTTTGGTACGACTACCATCGATTCGGTTTTAGTAGCAAAAGCAATTGCACAATTTGAACGCACTTTAATTTCTGCAAACTCAAGGTTTGACAAACATTTACTCGGAGAAATTACTTTAACAACATCAGAATTGAACGGATTTAATATTTTTATGGACGAATCAAAAGGAGATTGTTTTCACTGCCATGGAAATGCCAACAATCCACTTTGGACAGACAATAAATTTCACAACAATGGTTTAGACGCTATTTTTACCGACTACGGTTTAGGATATATTACAGGTGATCCAGCAGACAATGGTAAATTTAGATCTCCATCTTTAAGGAACCTACAATTTACAGCACCATATATGCATGACGGCAGATTTAACACCTTAGAAGAAGTAATTAATCATTATTCCGAAGGATTGGTAAACTCCCCAACAATCGATCCTTTGATGAAAAACGTAGATGATGGAGGCGTGCAACTTTCTAACTCAGAAAAAATAGATTTAAAAGCATTTCTTCTTTCACTTTCTGATGAAGAATTTACCACAAACCCCAATTTTCAAGCGCCGTAATTAAAAAACGCATCATTTCTATCTATAGAACTATCTGTTTTATTGATAAGGCTTCCTCTAAAAAAATCATTTATTGTTCGTATATTTGTAAACTATTTAGAATTAATCTAAATTCAACAAAGATGATTAAAGTTTCAGACATCGCAAAAAAGAAAGTCGTTGAATTAATGACAGATGACGGCTACAATACAACTACCGACTTTGTACGTGTAGGCGTAAAAAGTGGTGGATGCTCGGGACTTTCCTATGAATTGAAATTTGACAAAGAAAAGCAAGAAGAAGATAAAGTATTTGAAGATAATGGCGTGAAAATCATTATTGACAAAAAGAGTTTTTTATATTTGGTTGGTACAACCTTAGAATATTCTGGCGGACTAAACGGAACAGGATTTGTATTTAACAACCCAAATGCAAATAGAACTTGTGGTTGTGGTGAATCGTTTTCACTTTAGTTTATAAAGTTGTAAAGTTTTTAAAGTTAAAAAGTAATGGCAAAGTTTAATTCTTTTGAAGAAATCTTATCTTGGAAAAAAGCACGAGAACTAAATCTAATTATATATAAAATTACAAATTTAAACCCTTTGTTTTCAAAAGATTTTGGGTTAAAAGACCAAATAAGAAGAGCATCTGTCTCAATCTCTTCAAATATAGCTGAAGGTCTTGAAAGACAAACAACCAAAGAATTTATTAGATTTCTATATATTGCTAAAGCATCAGCAGGAGAAGTTCGGTCTCAATTATACCTTGCTTTTGATATAAAATATATTGAAAAAGAAGCGTTTGAAAAATTGAAATTAAAAGTAAATGAAGTTTCTAAATTGATAAGTGGATTGTTAAAATATTTACACTCAACTTTATAACTTTAAAAACCTTACAACTTTATAAACTAAGTATGAAATACACCGAAGACGATTTAAAAAAAGAACTCGAAACCCAAGAATACGAGTACGGATTTTACACTGATATTGAATCCGACACATTCCCAAAAGGTTTGAATGAAGACGTTGTTCGTGCTATTTCTAAAAAGAAAAACGAACCAAAATGGATGACAGATTGGCGATTGGAAGCATTTCGTATTTGGCAAAAAATGGCAGCACCAGATTGGGCAAACGTAAACTACAAAAAACCCGATTTTCAAGAAATTGCATACTATTCGGCTCCCAAAAAAGTAGATCCAAATAAAACATTAGACGATGTAGATTCTGAATTGCTAGAAATGTATAAAAAACTAGGGATTTCAATAAATGAGCAGAAAAAAATGAATAATATTGCAATGGATATTGTAGTAGATTCCGTTTCTGTTGCAACAACTTTTAAAGATGCATTAGCCAAAAAAGGCATTCTATTTATGCCTATTTCTGAGGCAATTCAAGAACATCCTGAATTAGTAAAAAAATATATAGGAACAATTGTTCCGCAAACCGACAATTTTTATGCAGCACTAAATTCGGCTGTTTTTACGGACGGCTCGTTCTGTTATATTCCAAAAGGCGTAAAATGCCCTATGGAATTATCTACCTATTTTAGAATTAATGAAGGAGGAACAGGACAGTTTGAACGCACACTTTTAATTGCCGATGAAGGCTCTTATGTAAGTTACCTTGAAGGTTGTACGGCTCCTGCGCGTGATGAAAATCAACTGCACGCAGCCGTTGTAGAACTCATTGCTTTAGACGGTGCAGAAATCAAATATTCAACTGTTCAAAACTGGTTTCCTGGAGATAAAAATGGAAAAGGTGGCGTTTTTAATTTTGTAACCAAACGAGGAATTTGTTATAAAAACTCCAAAATTTCGTGGACACAAGTAGAAACAGGAAGCGCAATTACATGGAAATATCCAAGTTGTATTTTAAAAGGCGATAATTCGGTTGGGGAGTTTTATTCCATTGCGGTAACCAACAATTATCAGCAAGCAGATACAGGAACAAAAATGATTCATTTAGGAAAAAACACGAAATCAACTATTATTTCTAAAGGAATATCCGCAGGAAAATCACAAAATTCATACAGAGGATTGGTGCAAATTGGCGCTCGTGCCGAAAATGCTCGAAACTTCTCGCAATGCGATTCTCTTTTAATGGGAAATGAATGTGGCGCACACACATTTCCATATATAGAATGCAAAAATAAAACAGCACAAATAGAACACGAAGCAACAACCAGTAAAATTGGCGAAGACCAATTATTTTACTGCAATCAACGTGGAATTGATACCGAAAAAGCAATTGCATTAATTGTAAATGGTTTTAGCAAAGAAGTATTGAATAAATTGCCTATGGAATTTGCCGTAGAGGCACAAAAATTATTAGAAATATCATTAGAAGGAAGTGTAGGTTAATTTACTTAATCGTTTATGTGTGTAATCGTTCACCATTAAACAGTTAAACTCTTACACAAATCAACAAAAAATAAAGAATGTTAAAAATAGAAAATTTACACGCAGAAATTGAAGATAAAGGGATTCTAAAAGGAATAAATCTTGAGGTAAAAGCAGGAGAAATTCATGCGATTATGGGACCAAATGGTTCTGGAAAAAGCACCTTAGCATCCGTTATTGCAGGAAATGAAACCTATGCCGTTTCTGAAGGAACAATTACTCTTGATGATGAAGATCTATTAGATCTTTCACCTGATGAAAGAGCGCATAAAGGTGTGTTTATGAGTTTTCAATATCCTATTGAAATTCCTGGAGTTAGCACAACAAACTTTATCAAAACGGCTATTAATGAAAACCGTAAAGCAAATGGTTTGGAAGATCTTCCTGCAAAAGAGATGTTAAAAATGATTCGTGAAAAATCGGAATTATTAGAAATGGATCGTAAGTTTTTATCTCGTTCTTTAAATGAAGGTTTTTCTGGAGGAGAAAAGAAACGTAACGAAATTTTTCAAATGGCAATGCTTGAACCTAAATTGGCTATTTTAGATGAAACTGATTCTGGATTAGATATTGACGCTCTAAAAATTGTTGCAAATGGCGTAAATAAATTGCGAAATAAAGACAATGCTGTTATTATAATTACACACTATCAAAGACTTTTAGACCATATTGTTCCTGATTTTGTGCATGTTTTATACGATGGTAAAATTGTAAAGTCTGGTGGGAAAGAATTAGCTCACGAACTGGAAGAAAAAGGGTATGATTGGATAAAGGAATTAGCATAAAACACAAACAATGTCTTTACAAGAAAAATTAATATCATCTTTTATGGTGTTGGAAAATCAAGGAAAACTTGATTTAGATTCATCTATACACGATATCCGTACAGAAGCAATATCAGTATTCGAAAAGCAAGGATTCCCAACCAAAAAAGACGAAGAATGGAAGTACACATCACTAAAATCGGTTTTAAAACACGATTATAGCGTTTTCCCTATTGCTGAAAATTCTATCGAATTTAAAGATGTCAAAAAATATTTTTTACACGAAATAGACTCTTATAAATTAATCTTTATTGATGGTGTTTATAGTTCGTATTTATCTGAAACCACACATGATGGTTATGATATTTGCTTGATGTCATCGGCATTGAAAAAACCAAAATACAAAATGGTCATTGACAACTATTACAATAAAATTGTCAATAAAAAAGAAAGCGTTACCAATTTGAATACAGCATTTTCTACAGAAGGCGCATATATTCATATTCCAAAAAACATTGTACTTCCAAAACCAATTCAAATTATTAATTTTTACACAGGAAACGAAAAAGAAATTTTATTACAACCTCGAAATTTGGTGATTGTTGGAGAAAATTCGCATGTGCAAATTATTGAACGTCATCAAAGTTTAAGTAGTAATGTTGTTTTGACAAATGCTGTTACTGAAATTTTTGCTAATAAACGTGCAATTGTAAATTATTATAAAATTCAGAATGACCACGAGAGTGCTTCATTAATTGATAGTACTTTTGTACAACAAAAAGAAAGCAGTATTGTATCTGTGAACACCTATTCTTTTGGTGGAAAATTGACACGGAATAACTTAGAATTTTATCACGAAGGCGAACATATCGAATCTCACCTTAATGGAATTTCAATTCTAAACAACAAGCAACATGTTGATAATCATACACTTGTAAAGCATCAAACTCCTAATTGTGAGAGTTTTGAAATTTATAAAGGCATTTATGACGATGCTTCAACAGGAGTTTTTAATGGTAAAGTAATTGTAGATCAAGAAGCCCAAAAAACGAATGCTTTTCAGCAAAACAACAACATTTTAATAGGAGACAGAGCAACTATTAATGCAAAACCTCAACTAGAAATTTTTGCTGATGATGTAAAGTGTTCACACGGTTGTACAATTGGTCAATTAGATGAAAGTGCATTATTTTACATGCAATCTCGTGGTATTCCAGCCAAAGAAGCGAAAGCCTTGTTGTTATATGCTTTTACAAACGAAGTTGTAGAGAAAATTAAAATTCCTGAGTTAAAAACACGTATTACGAAATTAATTGCAAGTAAATTAGGTGTGAAGTTGGGGTTTGATATGTAGCTCCTCCAAACGCTTAAATAGGGTTTTATTTCAACTAAGTCGTCATTCTTCCTGCAAAGGTAGAAATCCATAATTAAGTTTGGTTTAGATTTATGCTTTCACAGGAATGACATTTACTCAACACTCCCAACAACCTCTTTTAAAAATTCATTAAAATCCATACGACTCAATCCTGTTCTAACAATTATTAAGTCTTTAGACGGAATTATAAACACACGCTGTCCTTGATAGCCATTAGCAGAATACATATCTTTTGGCGCATCTGGATAATATCCTGCTGAATTTAGCCAAAAATGTCCGCCATATTCTCCATTAGAAGTATTGGTTGGCGTTGTAACATAATCAACCCAAGAAGGTTCAAAAATTTGTTCGCCGTTCCAATTGCCTTTGTGCAAATATAGCAATCCAAACTTTGCCCAATCTCTCGTGGTTGCCCAACCGTAAGACGAGCCAACATAGTTTCCTGCCAAATCAGCCTCAATAACCATCGAATGCATACCAATTTTATCAATCAATTCCGAATACCAAAAATCTAAGTATTCTTGATGTGTTTTAAAATAATTTCGCAGCATTTTTGATAAGAGGTTAGACGTTCCCGAAGAATAATTCCATGTTTCGTTGGGTTTTCCTACAAATGATTTTTCCGTTTGAATTTTAGCCATATCCGTTTCTAAAAACAACATTCTAGTAACATCAGAAATATTGTCATAATCTTCTGTCCATTCTAAACCACTATTCATTTGCAATAAATTATTGATGGTTATTTTAGAGCGCTCATCGTTTTTCCAAATAGCAATAGGTGCTTTGTCATGAATGTTTAATTTTTTTTCTTTCTGAAGGATTCCGTAAAGTGTCGATACAATACTTTTAGTCATTGACCAACCCAAATGCAAGGAGTTTTCATCAAAACCGTTTGCATATTTTTCTGCAATAATTTGGTTTTTATACAGCACTAAAACCGAACGTGTTTTATGAATACTATCAAATGTTTTGTCTATAATAGTATTCATTTTTTTATAATTGATGTTTGAAAAAACAGTGTCTTTTTGAGGAAGATTTCCATACGGAAAAGGAAGTTTTTTTGGAACTTTATTCCTTTTTGGAACTAAATAAGAAGCGTTTTTATCATAGGTATCATTTATTAAAACGGCGCCCAAGCCTTCTCTATAAACTGCAGTTCTACTTTTCAGTCCGAAAACAGTAGCAGTAACCGTTTTTTCAGTTTTATCTATCTCGTTTTTGGCTTTGTTTATTGGCGCAAAATTATTGTCTTCTTTTTCTGCGGATAGTTGTGTTCTATCAGCAAGAAGTAGTACAGATGCCGTACTTTTAGAAGAGAATCCTGTAATTATATCCAATCTTGGATAATTCGCATAAACAATATAAATCAGTCCTAAAAAAAGGAAAAGAAAGAAGTACTTGATAATTTTTTTCATTTGGTGGTTGTATTATTTTTTTGTCAGGTCGAGCGGAGTCGAGACCTGTTTAAACATTCTTAGTTCTCGACTCCGCTCGAACTGACAATTCTATTTCACTCGAATTGACGCAACAATTTTGCATCTTTGTGCCTCTAAACCTTACTTCAACACCAATAATTTCATCATTTCTCGGGCTGCAACTTCGGCTTTTAATTTTATAAATTCTCGTGCTGTTTCATCGCCAACTTCATAGGTAATAGATTCGGCATTAAACTGCAGGAAAAACCATGCTTTTGAAATTGGATCTCCAACTGCATACGGTCTGTCATCTGGCGTATAAGTTGGCAATGCATCGTCAATTCCTTGCAACCAATAATCTTTAAACGGATAAATTGTTGGATGCATATCATCGGTAAACGTATAGTATAAATCTTGCTGTGTGGAATGAAAATCTAATCCTAAAATTACCTTATTTTTTGATTTATTTGCGGTATCTACAATTGCATTTACAACTGTTTTCACTTCTGTTTGACGGTAATATGCCCAATCTCTGTTCAAATCAATTCCGCCTACATTATGACGCCAATGTCCCAAATCTACACCATCAGGATTTAGCATTGGAAACACTAAAATTCTATATTTTTTTCTAAAATCACTTGCCAATCTATTATTTTTCAAAATTTCTTCAACAAATGCTTGCATTGCAAAATATCCTGTTACTTCTGGCGGATGCTGGCGGCTCAAAATCACAATCAGTTCTTTATTTTTCACTTCGCCATTGTAAATGTCTAAAGCAATCAAATCTCTATTTAATACACTTTTTCCAATCGTTTTATAACGCACATCTTTGTGCGTTGCAACCTCTTTTGCCCAGTTTTTTGCATCTGATGATGTGTTTATTTCTTGTGCAGCAATCCATAATTTACCTGTATCAACAGAGATCGTTAAAAGCGCGTTTTTACCACTATCTATCAATTTAAAATAAGCACTATCAATAGGTTTCCAGTGTTTTCCATCAAGACTTAATTTTGGGTAATATCGATGCTTTGCTGTTGGATAATTCAGTTGTAATGTAAGTTGTTTTATTTCTTTTGACCAAATTCTAAAAGCATAGTATGGACTCGAATTTATAGGTTCATTTTCAGGCAAAATAGTAACTATAAAAGTAGTGTCATTTTCTTTAGTGAAATTATTTAATCGTGCGCCATCAAAAAGGTTGTCAGCAAAAACACCGTCAATCTGATATGTTTTTTTTTCTTGATAATTTATGGGATGATTTGACGTATTTTTTGGGTTTGGAAACGTGTAGGTTTTTAGTTTTTTACTTCCGCACCCAAGCATCAAAAAAGAAATAATTATGTACAAAAGAATGCTCTTAAAATGGTTGCTCTTTTTATTTTCTGATGTTTGTTTTGCTAAATCCATCATTATTTCAATCTTTTAATATCTATTTCTGGCTCTACTGCAAATTTAGTGAAAAAAAAAATACATCAATGAATGTAAATTATGAGTCATTTCGACCTTAGGAGAAATCGTATTCTGAGAATCACGTGAGCAATGTGATGCGATTTCTCCTAAGGTCGAAATGACTAAACACCTCTAAAAACATTTTTACCTACTTGAATTCAGACTGCTAAATTTGTAGTAGAACCCTATTTTCTTTTAAACTATGTTTTTTTGTGCATTTTAATTTTCACAAATTAGCATAACAAAAATAGTACTTATTTCGTAGTTTTGTCGTTAAGAATGATCTTAAAATAGAAATATGATTGATATCCATAAAGTTCGTGCTGATTTTCCAATTCTAAATCGTATTGTGAATGGCAAACCGTTGGTTTATTTTGACAATGCTGCAACTTCGCAAACACCACAAGTTGTAATTGATGCTATTGTTGATTATTACAGTAATTACAACGCCAATATTCATCGAGGCGTACATACTTTAAGTCAAGAAGCGACCGATAAATACGAACAAGCACGACTAAAATTACAACAGCATTTTAATGCCAACAAGTCGTATGAAATTATTTTCACAGCAGGAACTACGCATAGTATTAATATTGTTGCAACAGGATTTTCATCGCTTTTAAAAAAAGGAGATGAAGTCATTGTTTCAGCATTGGAACATCATTCTAATATTGTTCCTTGGCAAATGCTTTGCGAACAAACGGGTGCAATTTTAAAAGTAATTCCAATGAATGAACAAGGCGAGTTACGATTAGATGTATATGAAAAATTACTATCCGAAAAAACAAAAATAGTCTTTGTAAATCACGTTTCTAATGCACTTGGAACGATAAATCCTATTAAAAAAATCATTAAAAAAGCACACAAAGTTGGCGCAGCAGTTTTAATTGACGGCGCACAGGCTTGTCCGCATATAAAACCAGATGTTCAAGATTTAGACGCCGATTTTTATGTAGCATCGGCACACAAAATTTATGGACCAACAGGTGTTGGAATCCTTTATGGAAAAGAAAAATGGCTCAATAAATTACCGCCATATCAAGGAGGCGGAGAAATGATAAAGGAAGTAACTTTTGAAAAAACTACGTATGCCGATTTGCCGCATAAATTTGAAGCAGGAACGCCAAATATTTGTGGTGGAATTGCCTTTGGCGTTGCCATTGATTATGCGAATGCTATTGGTTTTAAAAATATTGAACACTATGAAAATGAACTTTTAGAATATGGAACTAAAAAATTATTAGAAATAGAAGGTTTGCGTATTTATGGAACTTCCGAAGAAAAAACGGCGGTAATTTCTTTTAATATTGAAGGTGTTCATCCGTATGATATTGGTGTAATTGTTGATAAAATGGGCGTTGCCGTACGAACAGGTCATCATTGTGCGCAACCTATTATGGATTTCTATAAAATTCCGGGAACGGTTCGTGCTTCGTTTAGTTTTTATAATACTTTTGAGGAAATTGATGTGCTTATTGATGCTGTTAAAAAGGCAAAGATGATGTTGGGTTAGTCATTACTTCCTTCCAAAATCGGCAGGAATTTCGCCCCAAGCCTTTGTTTCCCATTTTAAAATGTTGGAATGCGTTATCATTTCTGGGTTTTTATGTAACCAAACAATCGCTCTATCAACCAATTCAAATATTTTTTTATTCTCTGCGGTTCTTTTAATCGTTGTTTTAATCTTTTTTCTCCAAACCCAACTTATTGCGGTTTTACTATCAGAATAAATAGGAATTCCCAATTTGTTTTTCTTTAGATATGCCAAACCATGAACAAGTGCCAAAAACTCCATTAAATTATTACTTCCGCTTTTAAACGGACCTTGTGCAAACAATTCAGTTTTTGTGTCTGTATAAACACCTTTGTATTCTGAGAGTCCTTTATTATTACAAGCGCCATCAACTGAAATACTATTTGGTATTGGTTTGCCTATTTTTTTTAATTCTGAAGACGACAGTTTCTCCTTTTTAGTATCTTTTCCAACATAATCAAAATAATTTCCCTTAAATGCTTTTTCGGCTTCAGTTTTTGATACAAATGATTTGTATTGAGCACCTTGAAAATTAGCAATATTCTTTTTACAAACATTCCAAGAGGTGAAAACGCCTGTTTCATGTCCGTTCCAAACTACATAATATTTTTTCTTTTTACTCATTTATATTCATCACTTAATAAAACATCTTCAATTACCTTTGGAAAGTGTTTTTGTTCCAACAAATGTATCTTTTTTGCGACATCTTCAGAAGTATCAAAAGGTGAAATTGGCGTTTTTGCTTGAAAAATGATTGCTCCTTCATCATAATACTCATTTATATAATGAATTGTGATGCCAGTTTCAATTTCTTTATTGTTAACAACGGCATTATGCACATTCATTCCATACATTCCTTTCCCGCCATATTTTGGCAATAATGCTGGATGAATATTGATAATTTTATTGGGGAAAATCTTGATAATATGATCTGGAATCTTCCATAAAAAACCTGCTAAAACAATCAAGTCTGCTTCTTTCTTTAGGAATTTGATAAGTTTTTCTTTTGATAGAAACTGTTCTCGATTAAATCGTAAACTATTGATTTTTAATTTTTTAGCACGTAATAATACTTTGGCATCTTTATTGTTAGTGAGAATATGTACAACAGATGCTAAACTACTTTGTTTAAAAAAACGGCTAATATTTTCGGCATTAGTTCCCGAACCAGAAGCAAAAATCACAATACGTTTCACAATAGTTATAAATTTGTAGTGCAACAAAAAAAAGAATAAATATTAACAATTACGAAGATTATCATAAAAAATTGAACTATTTTTTTTATCTTGGTCTTCATATTTTTCGAGGTAAATGTAATTATCCAAAATAAGTTTTTTACTTTTGCCGAGAATTTAAATTTAAAATTAAAAAATTATGTCAGACATTGCATCAAGAGTAAAAGCCATTATCGTAGATAAATTAGGCGTAGATGAAAATGAAGTAACAACTGAAGCAAGCTTCACTAACGATTTAGGAGCTGATTCATTAGATACAGTAGAATTAATTATGGAATTTGAAAAAGAATTCGATATTCAAATTCCAGACGATCAAGCAGAAAATATTGGAACTGTAGGTCAAGCTGTAAGTTATATTGAAGAAGCAAAGAAGTAATTAAAATACTAAACTACGAGTTCAAATTTTGAACTCGTAGTTATTTTAGCATACAACCCCATCTTTTTATGAAACGAACATATTAAAAAATTTCCTCACCAAAGAAGGATGATTAATAGTGAATAGCATGTAACTGTTAAAAAACAATACATATAAACACATGAAATTAAAACGCGTTGTAGTTACTGGACTTGGTGCTCTTACACCAATTGGTAATAATTTAGAAGAATATTGGAATGGATTGATAAATGGAGTTAGCGGTGCTGCTCCTATTACTCATTTTGATGCAACTAAATTCAAAACTCGTTTTGCCTGCGAAGTGAAAAACTTTGAAGTTACAGATTTTATCAATCGAAAAGATGCTAGGAAAATGGATAAATTTACGCATTACGCTATGGTTGTTGCTGAAGAAGCCATTATCGATGCTAAAGTAGATTTAGAGAAAATTAATAAAGATAGAGTTGGTGTTATTTGGGGTGCTGGAATTGGAGGTTTAGAAACTTTTCAAAACGAAGTTTTAAATCTTGCAGCAAACGATTTAACTCCGAAATTCAACCCTTTCTTTATACCAAAAATGATTGCTGATATTGCTCCTGGATTTATCTCAATAAAATATGGGTTTAGAGGTCCAAATTTTACAACAGTCTCTGCTTGCGCATCGTCAGCAAATGCTATTATTGATGCTTTCAATTATATCAGACTTGGAAAAGCAGATATATTTGTTACAGGAGGCTCAGAAGCAGCCGTAACTATGGCTGGAATTGGAGGTTTTAACGCTATGCGTGCGCTATCTACAAGAAATGATGATCCCGCAACTGCCTCAAGACCTTTTGATCAAAATCGTGATGGCTTTGTATTAGGCGAAGGCGCTGGAGCGCTTATCTTAGAAGAATATGAACATGCAATTGCTCGTGGAGCAAAAATTTATGCCGAAGTTGGCGGAGGTGGAATGTCTGCTGACGCTCATCACATTACGGCACCACATCCTGAAGGATTGGGCGCAAAAAATGTAATGATAAACTGTTTAGATGATGCTGGATTAAAACCTGAAGATATTGATGCTATCAACGTTCACGGAACTTCAACTCCTCTTGGAGATATTGCTGAAACGAAGGCTATTAAACATGTATTTGGTGAACATGCGTATTCTCTTAATATTAACTCTACAAAATCAATGACTGGACACTTACTTGGTGCTGCAGGCGCTGTAGAAGCAATTGCCTCTATAATGTCTATTGTAAAAGGAATTGTACCGCCAACAATCAATCATTCTACAGAAGATGAAACGATTGATAATAAACTAAATCTTACGCTTAACAAACTTCAAAAACGTGATGTAAAGGTTGCGATGAGTAATACTTTTGGGTTTGGAGGACACAACGTTTGTGTTCTTTTCAAAAAATTAGATTAATTTTTAATGAGTTTTATTCAAAAAATAATAAAAAGCCGTTCTAAAAGAGATGACTATTTGTTTAACGAATTAAAGCCAATTTTAGGATTTTCTCCTAAAAACTTATATATATATAAAAAAGCTTTTGTACATCGTTCTACAAAAGAACTTACTGACATTGGAAATCCTCAAAACTACGAACGCTTAGAATTTTTAGGCGATGCAGTATTAGGCGCAGTAATCGCATCGTATTTATTTAAAAAAGTGCCATCAGGAAATGAAGGTTATTTAACACAGATGCGCTCAAAAATAGTAAGTCGTGAACATTTAAACGAACTTGGACGTGATTTAGACTTAATACGACTTGTGAAAAGTAATGTATCAAAATCAAAATTTGGAGAAAATATTTACGGTAATATTTTTGAAGCATTAGTTGGTGCTGTGTATTTAGACAAAGGATATAAACACTGTAAAAAATTTATCTACAAAAGCATTATAAAGCCTTATGTAGATATTCCAAGATTAGAAGGTAAAATAACTAGTTACAAGAGTTTATTTATTGAATATTGCCAAAGAGAGAAGAAAGAGTTTGGTTATGATGTCTTTGACGATACTGGAAAGGATACTATTAAACACTTTAGCGTAAAGTTATCTTTAGATAATAAAGTCATAGCAAAAGGAAGAGCCACTTCAAAGAAAAAAGCAGAAGAAATCGCTTCAAAAAGAGCTTATTTTGCATTTCAAGAACAAATTTCAAAGATTAACTAAAACGTTGTAGTCTTTTTTCACACTAATTAAGTTGATATTATAAAACTATCCTTAATTTAGCATTTCCTATATAATTGATTGGTTATGCAAATACATTCTTTAGATTTGGTTGATGATTACTCATTAATTGGCATTCATACCTCTGAAGAAGACTATCGTTTGGCTTATCTTTTAAATTCAAATTTACACACAAAATTTACGCGATCTAAATTTAATTTAGATTTTGAAAATAAGAATGCTTCATTCCCTATTTTTGAGTTTATAAATGAAAAAAAGCAATTAACAAGTTATCTGATTTCAAATAAATCTATAGGAAATACAAGCGCAAATTCTACTGTTAATTTATTTTCAAAAGATGAGTTTTTTAGTAGTACAACTTATTTGATTCGAGAAAAAAAAAATGTTGATTACTTTATCAAAATAGAAGGAGAGATATCAACTGTTGAACTATACCGAACTATTGAAAAACTCAATCAAATCAATCAAATAGTCACTTCATATCATATAAATCCTTTAAAACTAAGTTCAAAAGACTTTTTAATATTTTAATTATGGCAAGTACAAAAAAAACAAAAATAGTAGCAACACTTGGTCCTGCATGTGACTCGCCAGAAATGATTGAAAAAATGAGTATTGCTGGTGTTAATGTTTTCCGAATTAATTTTTCACACGCAGAGCATGAACATGTTAGAGAAACGGTAATTAATATTCGTAAAATGAATGCAAAACTTGGTCATAATGTAGCAATCTTGGCAGATTTACAAGGTCCTAAGTTGCGTGTTGGCGATATGGGAGATGGTTTTGAACTTGTCAAGGGAAATACTTTTACATTTACAACAGTGAAATGCAAGGGCTCTTCTGAAAGGGCTTATATGACTTATAAAAAATTCCCTAAAGATGTAAAAGTTGGTGAAAAAATATTGGTTGATGATGGAAAACTAATGTTTGAAGTTATAGAAACTGATAATATATCAGAAGTGAAAACAAAAATTTTGGTTGGCGGAGTTCTAAATTCCAAGAAAGGGGTAAACTTACCAAACACTAATGTTTCTCAACCAGCATTAACCAAAAAAGATATTAAAGATGCTATTTTTGCTTGTGAGATTGAAGTAGATTGGTTTGCACTATCATTTGTAAGAACACCAGAAGATTGTAAAGATTTAGAAAGGTTAATTAATAAACACTCTGATTGTAAAATACCAATCATTGCAAAAATTGAAAAACCAGAAGCTGTTAAAAATATAGATGCAATTGTCCAATCTTGTGATGGCTTGATGGTTGCTCGTGGAGATTTAGGTGTAGAATTGCCAATGGAACAAGTACCATTAATTCAAAAAATGCTCGTAGAAAAAGCGAAATCGGTAAGAATTCCTGTGATTATTGCTACGCAAATGATGGAAACAATGATTGAAAATCAAGTACCAACAAGAGCAGAAGTAAATGATGTAGCAAACTCAATAATGGATGGTACTGATGCTGTAATGCTTTCTGGAGAAACATCAATTGGAAATTTCCCAGTATTGGTTATTGACCAAATGAGAAGGATTATTGGAAGTGTTGAAAATTCGCCAAGAATTACTGTTCCGCAAAAAGTCCCGCATGTTTTAACAAATCGATATATCACTAAATCTATATGCTATCATGCCGCACATATGGCAGGTGATGTCAATGCAACGGCAATTCAAACCTTAACAAATAGTGGCTATACTGCGTTTCAAATTTCTGCTTGGCGACCAAATGCAAATATTTTGGCTTATACTTCTAACAAACGTATTTTGTCAAGACTAAACCTACTTTGGGGAGTTAAAGCATTCTTTTATGATAAAATGGAATCTACAGACCAAACTATAGAAGATTTAAATAAAATTGCCAAAGATCAAGGCTATGTAGAAAAAGGAGATTTAATAATTACACTTTCTTCTATGCCTGTAAAAGAAAGAGGAATGGTAAATACCTTGCGTTTGACTCAATTAGAATAGTATAAATAAGTTTGTTTTAAGAGAATCAATATGTTTATTTTAAAATTCACTATCTTTAACTCTCTTAAAACTCTCTATTATGGCTTTTAAAAACTTTAGTGCTCCAAAAAAACGATCAGAAAAACCTTTAAGAGAACCAATTTTGGTGTCAGATTATATGACGACAAATTTGATAACATTTAAGCCCGATCAATCGGTTCTTGAAGTGATAGATTTACTTATTGAAAATCGAATTTCTGGCAGTCCTGTAATAAACGAAAAGGGCGAATTAATGGGAATTATCTCTGAAGGTGATTGTATTAAACAAATCTCTGAAAGTCGTTATTTTAACATGCCAATGACCGACACAAAAGTAGAAAGCCACATGATTAAAGATGTTGATACAATTGATGGTAATATGAATATTTTTGACGCTGCAAATAAATTTTTGCAATCTAAAAGACGGCGTTTTCCAATTGTAGAAAACGGGAAATTAGTTGGTCAAATAAGCCAAAAAGATATTCTCAAAGCTGCTTTAAATCAAAAGGGAAATAATTGGTAATTACTTTTTAAAACCTTATTTCTTTTTTAACAATCGTTGCATCATTTATAACAAAAGGTGTTGGCATCATTTTACTATCTTTTCTTGGTGTAACTTTTAAAAGTTGGTTGGTAAACAAATCGTATTTTACCTCACGAATTTCTAATGTTGGATTTACTTTTGAACTGATAACATATTCTAACTCTATAACTTCATTTGGTTTTGTATAATAATAACTTAATACATTTTTTCGTTTACCTGTATCAAAAGCATACAGTTGATTTTTAGGCCGTTTCAATGCTTCCCCATTTACTATAAATGAGTTGAAAACAATAGAATCTTTCGCTATTAACTCCACTCTATTAGCATTTCTCAATGTTTCTATACGCAACTTTATATGCCTATTTTCACCTTCAATACTATCTAACAAAATAGTTGTAATAGGTTGCTTTAAATCAACTACTTCTGTCTTTTTATGTAATTTATATTTCGAATAATATTTACTTGCTGTGGCACTTTTAACAAAACTTCCTTTGGCTGGATCATCAGTCAAATACGCTTTATTATAATTATTTACTTTACTTTCATAACTTGCCCAAAACGCCTCTTTTTTATCCGTATCAAGTACATAAATTAGACTTGTTGGCTGTTTTCTGTCTTCCGAATAATCTGATTGAAAAGATGCTTTTGTAAATAAAAAAATAGCAATCATTAAAAATAAAAGATGTAATTTTTTTATACTTTTATACTGATAAAATATAGGTAGTAATAACCCAAATAAAAGAACAACAAAAACAGCGCTAACCCCTAACATTTTTAACCCTAAACCGACTGGAAACATTTTTACCAAAGGCGCAAAGACAATTAATAATGGAATTGACAACAAAGCAATTGTTATTGTTTTATTTTCTGATGTGTTTGACGACAATAAAACCATCAGCGAAATCAACGCAAGAAATACTGGGAAAATAAAAAATCCTGCTCCTTGAAGTTTTAAAACGATCAGAAAATTAATGATTATCCAAATAAAAATTGGAGCAACAATTAAGTTTTCTGATGAATATTTATTGAAATAACGCTTATAAATCCAAGATGAAATTGCCAATGCTAAAATAGCAAAAGCAACAATATACCAATGACCATTATAGGTAAAACCATGTAAAATATCATTGTATTGTGGATAGATTTGTTTGAGTAATTTCCAGCCAAAAACCGCTACCAAAGCACTGATAATTAAAGAACCTAAAAACGGAACAAAACCGATTAACATCTCTTTTATTGTTAATTTTTTTCGACTGACACCAATAAATATCAGTATAAAAAACAGAATTACGGCTACAATAAATGATGGTAAAACCCATGAAAACGGATATGTGACCAATCCAATTTTAGGAAAAGAAAAGTAAACATCATCTGATGTTGCATCAAGATTTTCTAAATTAGAATTTGCAAAATACGGAAGTAAAGTCATCAAGTAATCACCTTGTTGCTCCAAAGTATTTCTATCCAGTCGTTCATAAGTGTCTTGCGCTGTGTGATAATCAAAATGGTCATCGATAAATGCAAAATTAAATCCGTTGATATTGGCGTCTTCTCTAAAAATCGTTAAATCTGTATCATTTGGCAGCATTTTATAAATGCTATACATCAACGAATTAGCAACTGGAAAATTTGGTTTTGCTTTGTTAAACGCTTTAATTAATTCTTTATTTCCACCGTTTGTTTCGAGTAACATATAACTTGGACCTCCACTTCCGCGAGCCTCAAAATTAAGTACTAAACCAACATCTTTTATCCAACGATGATGATTTACAAAGGCAACAGCACCTAATAATCCGATTTCTTCAGCATCAGAAAATAAAACAATTACATCATTTTTTGGAGCCTTATTGTTTGCCAAAAACGCACGAACACCTTCTAAAATTGTTACAATTCCACTTCCTGCATCACTTGCACCCAAAGAAGAATGTACAGCCGAATCATAATGTGCTAATAATAATAATAAGGCTTTGCTGTTTTTGTTAGAACCTTCAATTTTTGCAATGATATTAACTGTATTTACGGCAGCTTTCCATTTATTATTTATCGCAATCTGTTCTTGAAGTTCTACTTGCAACCCCAATTTTTCTAATTCTAATACTAAATATTCTCGTACATTTTTGTGCGATTCTGTTCCTACATAATGTGGCTTTTTGGTTATTTCTTTTAAATGAATTAACGCTCTCTCAGTAGAAAACTCAGTTAAAGGCGTATTTATATCGGATATTTTACTTGGTAAAAGGCTGTAAAAACTATAATAGATTGTTGCTATTAATATGAGCAACGATAAGGCTTTGGTGTATTTTAATTTCATCTGTTAAATGGATTTAATCAATAAATAATAATCGTTTTCAAGGGCTAAATATCCTTGATCATACACATAAAAATAGGTCTTTCCGGCTTTTGTTGTATAGATTGATGTAAAAGTGTTGAAGTCAAAATTATTACTCAATAATTTTACTCGAGTTACCGTTGTTTTTCCTGTAGTGTTGAGCTTGCAGAGTGTTTTGTAGTTTTTTCGTAAACGATAATTTACATTTCGAATCATGTTTTTACTTTCTTTATCAATCTTATTATTATAGGTGTTTCTACAATAATCTGAACAAAATTTCTTGTCAATTCTTCCTTTAAACGGCTCTGAACACTCTAAACATTTTTGTGATTCCATACATCTAAAGTACAAAATATTATTTGAATGTAGTCGATTCCATTCAATTACTATCGAAAGTAACCGTTTAACAACCGATAATTATTAAAAACCTATCGCACCTTTGCAGTGTCAAAACGAATTGACAAACAATAATTATAATAAAAATTAAAACTTATCTTATGAGTACGTTAAGAAACAAAGTACAGTTGATTGGAAACTTAGGAAACAATCCAGAAATTATCACTTTAGAAAGTGGTAAAAAATTAGCAAAATTTTCACTTGCTACAAATGAATCTTATAAAAATGCACAAGGCGAAAAAGTAACAGACACACAATGGACAAATATTGTGGCTTGGAATAAAACGGCCGAAATCGTAGAAAAATATTTGGAGAAAGGAAATCAAATTGCGATTGTGTCAAACGATCCGACTGGAAGCTACAAAGTACTTTTAAACCGTTCAGCGGGCGAATTGAAATTGTGCATGGATGTTCCTGAATTTGACCAAAAAGGATATTATCTCTACACCGCAGGGAATGTGGAGAAGCATGATTCCCTAACTATTTTAAAGCAAATTCAAACTGATGCGATCAATATTGATGGTGAGATGTGCAAAGGGTTCACTGTAGTAACCGATAACGGAAGTGCTATCGCATATTTCAGCTCCGAAGAAGTTGATTTAACTGGGTTTTCAGAATATTTCAACGATCCAATATATGAATTATTGGACACCTTCGATTCGAAAAAACTACCTAAAAAAATGGTTGTGAATAAAAACACAGGTTCATATACGGTTGACCTAGTAGCTGAGACTCAAACTCTCGATCCTTCCATTTTTGAAGTTCCAACAGGATATAATCAATTTCAAGTTACAGGAGAATAACCGATGAAGCACTTTGCTTGGATAGCGTTTTTGATTTCTTTGCCCGTTTTCGGTCAAGATGCAACGGTATTCAATCAATCGAATGTGTTGTTTATTTCTGAAGATGCAGAAATGCATGTCTTTGGTGATATAATAACAGATGGACCTATTTCCATTCTTGAAAACGAAGGATTTATCCAAACGTATGACGATGTAACACCAGGGAATTTTGAACTTCAAAATGAAGGAATCGTAATTTCTAAAGGTGATTACATGATTGAAAATGATTGGACGAACAATGGTCTGCTTCTGATTTCTGAAGGAATGGTGGAAATGTACGGAGCCAATCAATGGTTTTATGGTGACAGCATTTCACGCTTTTGGGATTTACAACTTACTGGTTTTAATATCAAAGAACAAGCACAAGACATCCGTGTTCGAAGTATTTTGGATTTAACCAATCGAGAACTAGCAGTTCATGCGCAAACATTGTATGTAGATAGTTCAAATGCGAACGCAATTATCTTCGATCAAACATTCGGCGTTGAAGGAATGATTAGCACGGATCAAGATGGATTCATCAAAAAGTACCTTCTTCAAAATGAACTGAATGTAATTCCAACTGGTTCCAAGCAAGGTTCTACACGTCATCGCCCGATTAAAGTATTGATGACTTCGGCTGATGCCAGTGATACAGCAATCATTACGTTTCATCATCACACGCCAGATTTAGTAAGTGCATTCGAAGCTGACACGGATACGTCGCTTTGTAAAATTCAGAATCAATACTTCTACACATTCAACTCAGCGAATCCAACAAATCGTTACCAACTTGATTTCGCGCACTATCCTCCAATTGATGGATTTTATCCTGATGTTGCGCAATGGAACAGCCCTACTTGGCGCGTAGTTTACGATCATGGAAATTACACCGATCCAAATTACAGCTACGTAAGTACCTTCAATGAGTCTGATTTCGTCGATGAGCATTATACTTTGGCGTACAAAACTCCAGATGCTCCATACATGATTTTTGATAGCACTGAATGTTACG